>DGGS01000128.1 GCA_002392325.1 Bacteroidales bacterium UBA3868 | reverse complement strand
AACGCTTGCCCTTTGCTCCGGCGCACAACAGCACCGCAGCCATGGAAGCCGCCATACCTGTGCAAATGGTGGACACATCGGGTTTCAGATACTGCATAGTATCGTAAATGCCCAAACCGGCATACACCTGTCCTCCAGGACTGTTCAGATATATCTGAATGTCACGGTCGGGATCCTGGGACTCCAGGAAGAGCAATTGCGCTTGGATGATGTTGGCCACATCATCATCAATAGGCACACCCAAGAAGATGATACGGTCTTTCATCAAGCGGGAGAACACATCCAGTTGGGTGATGTTCATCGGACGCTCCTCAATGATGTAAGGCGTGATGTAATTGCGGGTCATGGAAGCGTAACGCTCCATCTTCAAACTGCTGATACCATGCTGTTTCAGCGCGTAATTTCTGAATTCGTCTCTCATGTTTGATTATTCTTTGGTTGTTTTGGAGGCCTTGGTCGTCTTGGTGGTCTTTTTGGCCGGAGTTTTCTTCGCCTTCACCTCTTTCTCCTCTGTTTCCTCATTCTCTTCTTTCACCTTCTTGGCCGTTGTTTTCTTGGCAGCGGTTTTCTTTGCCGGCGCTTTAGACTTGTCAGCACGGGCGGTCAGCATATCAACATACGCTTTAATGTCACCCTTCTGGTGGTCAATATTGAGTTTGGAACGCAGCAATTCGGTAAGTTTCTGATCGAAGAGCATGTCATAGACATTCTTCACATACTCACGGTTCTCCATGGATTGTTTCACCAGTTCTTCCACACGATCCTTCACATCGTCCATGTTGAAATTGCCGAAGTAGTTTTTGATGAAATATTCGCGGAAGTAGTTCTTCACATCCTCCATCTCGACTTTGATGTCGCTGCCTTCCACCAACTTGCCTTCCAGAATCTGCCATTGGAACGCGCGCTTGTAGTCATTGTATTTTTCTTCCAGCGTTTCAGCTGTCATATCCTTTTGGGTAAGAAGAATATAGCGTTTGATGAAATCATCGGGGAGGTCCACTTTCACATTGTCAATCAGCATCTCAATGGCGTCGTTCATGAACTGGCGGTTGAGCTCGGGCTGATATTGTTCGGTCACAACCTTATCGGCTTCAGCGTTGAGTTCCTTTTCATTCTTCACATTTCCGTCGGGATACGCTTTCTTGAAGAATTCGTCATTCAATTCAGCGGGTTCGATGCGGCCGATGTGCTTGATGGTGACTTTGAACTTGTATTCGTTGTCCGCTTCAAGGTCTTTGGCGTCCACCTTGAGGAAGCGTGCCATCACGGCTTCGTTTGTAAACGCTTTTCTCAAAGAAAGTTGTACTGCCTCATCCTTCTTCTTGCCGATGAATTTCTTCTGTGCGGCATCGGTCAGGTCATGCATGAAGAAGAAACCTTCCTTGTCCTCACCGTATTTGACGGACACGCTATCGCCTGCCTCAATCGTTTCGGGTGTGATGTAATTGCCATGACGCTCGCGGAGCTGTTTGATGAAACCTTCGCGATCCTCGGCGGTAGGCACGATGGTGAAATCCACCACCTTAGGCAGTTTGGCATAGTCGATCTTCACATCGGGAGCCAACGCATATTCGTACACAAACTCGAAGTGGTCGGGCTCATCGAAATTCACTTTCGATTTTCCTTCTACCGGAAGCGGTTCGAAGATGTAGCGCACCTCATTGTCTTTCATGAATTTGTCCATCTCCTTGTTCACGATATTGTCAATTTCCTGAACGAGAAGGGTTTTCTCATACATTTTCTTAATCATACCCATAGGGGCATTGCCTGGACGGAAACCAGGGACATGAGCGGTGCGTCTCTGTTTTTTCAGCGCAGCTTCCAATTCAGCCGCATAATCTTCCTTGTTTATCTCAATTGTTACTTCCTGTAACTGACCCGGAGCTTTTTCGTGTTTGATATTCATATTTCTTATTAAATGTTAAATTCATAATATTAAAAGACACACAACACCCTAAGATGTTGCATGTCCATAACTCTACCCTAACAGGTTTACTCTTGTGTCTGAGACTGAGTATCTTCCGTGCTTTGGGTTTGTTCGGTTTGAACCTGATTGCCTCTCAAGGATTTCACCTCGTTTTTAGACAGGAAAGCACATACGAAGCAAAGCACCATGATGAAAGCGGCGACGCCCCAGGTGGTTTTCTCCAACACATCGGCAGTCTTACGAACACCCATGATCTGGTTGGAGGAAGCGAAATTGGAGGCCAAACCGCCACCTTTGGAATTCTGAATCAATATAACGAATGCCAATACGATACAGGCCAAAATGATTAATACGACGCAAAGTGAGAACATCTGTTTCTTTTTTTAATTATTGGTTAATATTGTGTTAATTTTCTGAATTTAAAATATCTTTTTGCAGTTTTTCAATTTGGGTTGCAAAATAACAACTTTTTTCTGGAAAATGCAACTTTAAAATTTCATACATCTGGATGGCCTTCTGGTAGCATCCTTGTTCCGCGTAAATTGCTGCCAATGTTTCACTTACGATATTCGGATCCTCTTCCAGACTCTCTTCGCCGTAGTTGGCTTCGGCGTCATGGTTTTCGGGAGAATAAATGATTTTCGGCGCATCTTTCGAGAATTTTTCAATCAGCTGGTCGATAAGGGCCTGGCGATTTTCGTGATTCTCGTCATGCTGTTTCACGAACACGGGATGCAAAGGATCCTCATCCGCATTCGGGTGGATGGGTTCCACGGCGATGAGTTTGGGTTTCACACGGGCGGTTTGCGCCACGGGTTCCAACTCGATGCTTAGCGCATTGTAGCGCAAAATATCCGGAAGCGTAAGGAACATTCGGGAGCGGTTCTTCGCCTGCGCGCGCGACGGGAGCAGTCTCAGGCAGAATGCGTTGACCAGCGGAGATGCCGGATAGTGCTTCTGCAAATACGACAACTTCTCCTGGGCGGTCTCCCCCTCTTTCAACTCCACGAAATCATTAAAGAAAACTTTTTCCATTGTCCTTATTTTGGGTTGCAAAAATACAAAAATCAGCCGATCACCAATTTACGAAGGCCTTGTTGAAGATATCATCGGTAAGCGCATCGTTGATTTCGGTCACCAGAGTGCTCTCCACACTGCTAAGATTTCGCGAACTGGCATAGTCGGCATAACGCGAGAAGGTCTGCTCAAAGTTCTGGTTCTCATCAAACTTGTTGGTGAAGCGCACCCTGACCGTAATGGTGAGCCGGTTCATGGCGGCGGTTTCGTTGCCCTGGATGGCCACAGGCGAAACCGTATAGGCGATTATCTCCCCGTCAATCTCATAATCGCCCTGTCTGCTGACGATGGTCAGGGGAGTCTGCCCCTGGATTTTGTCTTTCAGAGCAGTTGTAAAGGATTGGCTCAAGGAGGGGTTAACCAGCGAGGCATTGTTCGGGAAGGTGTTGATAGCCACGGTCTTGGCACGGGAGTCTATCGTACCGCCCGTGAGTGACACCGACATGCGGCAGCCCACAGGGAGCAACACGCTGCAGAGTGCAGCAACCAGAACCACAACCGCTTTTCGCATCTTTATTTACTTGACATTTAGATTATACTTCTTAATTTTCCGATAGAGCGTGCGCTCCGAAATCTTCAGTTCCTTTGCGGCCAATTTGCGGTCCTTGGGATGTCTTTCCAACGCTTTGATAATAGCTGCCTTGTTGAGTGAGCCCAGCGACAGGTCTTTCTCCTCATTAGTGATGATTTCCTCCTCATAATGCGTTTCGGGCAGTTCCGCATCCGCCTCCGTCGCACGGGTTATCTGATAATCCAACTCATTGTCTTCCAACGGATAATCTTCCAAAGCCGCCGGCTGACTGGCGGGAACGGTGTTGTTCGTAAGATGATTCACCACCTTTTTCAAATCGGAAACCTCGCGCTGCAGTTCGGACACGAACTTTAAGAGGATCTGCACTTGGAGGCTATCGCTGCCTTCACTGACAGTGTGCACCAGCGCGGGGAGGTTCGAGTCTGCCGGCGACACGAGATAGGGCTTCAGCGTCTGCGCGTCAATATGACGGCTCTTTTCCAGAATGGAAAGCTGTTCGGTCACATTCTTGAGCTGGCGAATATTACCAGGCCAGCGGTATTTTTTCAGTTCCTCGATCGCATCTTCTGTCAGCGCAAGGACCGGGCAGCGGTATTTCGCGGAAAAATCGCTGGCGAACTTCATGAACAGGGGATAGATGTCTTCCCGCCGCTCGCGAAGGGCTGGCAGATGAATCACCACCGAACTGAGTCGGTAGTACAGGTCCTCACGGAATTTGCCGCTGGCAATACGCTCGGCCAGATTGACATTAGTAGCGGCCACTACGCGCACATCGGTTTTCTGCACCTTGGAAGAACCCACGCGGATGAACTCTTTGTTTTCAAGCACACGGAGCAAACGAACCTGCGTGGCCATCGGCAAATCGGCCACCTCATCCAAGAAGATCGTGCCACCGTTCGCATCCTCAAAATAACCCTTCCGATTCTCCACAGCACCCGTGAACGCCCCTTTCTCATGGCCGAAAAGTTCCGAATCCATCGTACCCTCCGGAATAGCACCGCAGTTCACCGCAATGTATTTCCCATTCTTGCGCGGACTGTTGTCATGGATAATATGGGGGAAATTCTCCTTACCCACACCACTCTCGCCCGTTATCAGAATCGACAAATCGGTGGGGGCAACCTGGACGGCCACATCAATGGCGCGCTCCAGGGCGGGATCAAAACCAATAATGTTGTAGCGACGCTTGATAGCATCAAAATTGGCACTCATACACAATTCTCATTTTAAGGTCGCAAAAATACAAAAAAAAAGCATACTTTTGCGCCGCAATTAACCCCAAGAACTAAAGCAATATGAATTTGTATTGGATCATCTTTCTCGTCTTCATGGTTTTAAGTCTGGTGGTCAGCAAGGTACTGAACGCCCGCATTGAAAAATATTCCAAAATCCGGCTTTCCAGCGGCCTCACAGGCAAGGAAGTTGCCGAAAAGATGCTGCGCGACAACGGCATCTACGATGTGAAGGTCACCAGCGTGCAAGGCCGCCTCACCGACCACTACAACCCGCAGGACAAGACCGTGAACCTGAGCGAGGGTGTCTATGGCAGCAACAGCATCGCCGCCGCGGCCGTGGCCGCGCACGAGTGCGGACACGCCGTGCAGCACGCCACCGCATACCAATGGCTGACTATGCGCTCCAATATGGTCCCCATGGTGCAATTCGGCTCCAAATGGTCACAATGGATCCTACTGGCCGGTATGATATTGCTCGGAATCTCTTCTTTCCTCGGAAAATGGGTACTCTTGGTCGGGTGCGCCCTGTTCGCCCTCACCACCCTCTTCTCCCTGATCACCCTGCCCGTGGAGTACAACGCCTCTGCCCGCGCCGTGGCTTGGCTCGACGAGACTGGCATCACCGCCGGACAGGAGACCGAAATGGCGAAAGACGCCCTGAAATGGGCCGCCCGCACTTACCTCATCGCCGCCATCTCCTCCCTCGCCACCCTACTCTACTACCTGTATCTCGCTCTTGGCAGCAGAAGATAACGATGCGTTACAAGTTCAAAGTGACATTCTGAATTCCATATTCAAATAAAAAAACGAATTTATGAAAAGACTATTAACCGCAGTTCTGTTTCTAACTATCTGTACCGGAATCACTTCAGCACAGCAAAATGTGCTACCTCTTCCGCTGGACAGCGGTGTGACCGTAAAAGGGAACACCCTACAATACGCCTTGCCCACCACCGCCCTCAAGATGACGGTCACCGTGGCACATGTGCATGAATACAGGGGTTATTATGCTGATTATGCCCAGACACTCCTGGGACTCTCCAACATCATAACAGAGAACAACTCCTATTTCTCGCTGCGCAATGTGGCGGTAGAACCCGTGGAAGTACCCGACTACGAGCACACCTACCTCGTGCAACTCTCCTCCCAACAGAACAAACGGAATCTGCTCGGCGCTCTGGCATCTTGCAAGCGGACAACCCAGAAAATCGATTACTCGAACAATTTCACCTCCTACTCTGAACCCATGCCCGATTTCTTCAAAAACTACTCCGACCTCTCCTTCACACAAGAGGAAGACGCTTTTGTAGAGACCAAAATCATTGACGGCGTGGTGACTCAAATACCTTCCAACCGCACCAAGACGGTTTCCAAGACCAACAGCCAGAAAGCCCAAGAAGCCGCCGACGCCATCAGCAAGAGCCGCAAAGACCAATACAGTCTCATTTCCGGCGAGCAAGAAACACCCTACTCCCCGGAAACGATGGAGATGATGCTTCAGGAATTGAAACAATGGGAGAACAACTACCTCAGTTTGTTCACCGGACTGAAATTGGAAGACGAATTGGTCTATACCTTCTATGTCATACCGGATGCGCAAAAGACGACACCTGCCTTTGCCTTCAACTCCCATGACGGACTTTCCTTGGAGAACCTTTCCACAGCATCCAATTTGTACTATATTGACATTCAACCGCTTTTCGACAATCAGATCACTCGCGAAAGCAAGGCAAAAACCACAGGAAAAATTTCCGGATACCGCTACCGCAAATCCGTACCCGCCCAAGTGCGTGTGTTGCAAGGCAGCACAAAATTCTATGACTGCGGCGTTATTAATATGCGCCAATTGGGTGACATACAAATACTTCCGGCAAAACAAGACCGTATCAACATCAACCAACTAGGATTTGTTTTCTAAATCGACACTCATGAGAAAAGTTTGCATAATTGCCGTTTCCATACTATTTGCCTGTTCATTCTGCGGATGCAAGAACTACGCCACCAACAAACTGAAAAGGGAGATGAAACCCTTTGCCAAATCCTATCTAAAGACGGAACGGGTGGTGGATTACGATTCTTTAACCATCGACTGTGTGGACACCGTAACGGAAATGGGTTACGCCAACATGAACATAGAATTCCTCAACCAGATGGAGGACAATTTCCGGAGCCAATACGAACAAGCGGCACTGGAGGACAAGACTCAGACTATGGAGGTTATCAAGGTCCAATTAAATGAGACAATCCGCACCAGGGATGATTTTGAGGATTTAATGACCAGCGGAGATTTAAAAGGAACGGGGGTGTTGTTGTTTATGGTAACCGGTCACTATGTGAAAGATGGCGAGCGTGTGCCATTCATTTTCTTTGTCACCGCCGATAAGCGCAACATCTACACCATGGATCCGTTCGGAGACAATCTTTTGTACAAAGACGAATAAACCTATCAAAATGGACTTTCCGTGGGGTGACACCCGACGATTCAACTCCGGCAGCCGGTTCATGCGCCAACATTTTGGCGGTCGGATGCAGAGACTCGCCATTGACGCAGGGTTCACATGTCCTAACCGTGACGGCACACGCGGCACCGGCGGATGCACCTATTGCCTGAACACGGCCTTCAACCCTTCCTATTGCACCCCTCAAAAAAGCATTACCCAACAAATTGAGGACGGCATCCTTTTCCATCAGAAGCGAAGAGGCACGCCATACGGTTATCTTGCCTATTTTCAGGCATTTTCCAACACATACGCCCCAATTGAATTGTTGAAATCCAAGTATGAAGAGGCGTTACAACACACTGCTATTCAGGGTATTATAATCGCCACAAGACCTGATTGTTTGTATGAGGCAGTTTTAGATTATCTGGAAGAGCTGCAGCAACGCACTTTCGTATCGCTGGAAATCGGCATGGAGAGTTGCCGTGACGCAACCCTCCGGCGCATACGGCGTGGCCACAACCTCACCTGTGCCGTGGAGGCCATTGAGCGGTGCGCATCGCACCATCTGCCCGTCGGCACACACCTCATCTTCGGCCTCCCAGGTGAAACGCCGGAGCACTGGCTTGACGATATCGCCCTACTCAACGCCCTGCCCTTGCACCACATCAAGTTCCACCAACTCCAGATCTTCAAGAACACCTTGATAGAGAAAGAGTTCCAAGAGCATCCGGAAGCGTTTCATCGCCTTACGCCTGAACAATATGTCCATTTTATGGCGGACTACCTCGAACGGCTGCGCCCTGACATCATCGTGGACCGTCTGGCGGGTGAAGTGCCACCGAAATACCTGTCCGTCACCAACTGGCACCACCTGAAATACGAAGACATCGTAAAACAGGTGGAAAACGAACTGGAAAGACGAAATTCATGGCAAGGGAAATGCTTTACCCCCCCTTATAACTTGGAAGAGAAGTGATAACGGCCGTTTGCGCAGGTTTTCGTTTCATATCCTTTTTTGGTGGGTACAAGCACTTCCGCCGTCGTGTTTGCCGGAATGGTCACATCCCACTCAAAACGGCTGCCTGAACGGCGCCAACGGCTCTCTATGCGTCCAGACACCGATTCGTAGGCGCAATTCACAAACTTCAGGCCCTTAACAGGATACGGCTTCAGCATGATCTTGCTATAACCGGGCTTCAATGCCCGGATGCCGCCCAAGTATTCATAATACCAAAGGACCAAGTCACCGAGAAGCATCACGTGGTTGCCAGAGTTCATGGACGGGTCGGCAGTGTTGCCGTTCCACAGTTCCCAGATGGTAGTAGCGCCGTTGCGCACCATATAGCCCCAGCTCGGATAGGTGTCATTGGTGGCAAGTTTTAATGCCAAATCGCCACGCCCGTACTCCGTCAGCGTGCGCATCAATTGCTGTATGCCCACCACACCCGTTGAAACATGTCCGCCAAAATCCTTTTCCGTTTTCTCAACAATACTGGCAAAAACTTTGTCTTCCATATCTTTCGGCACCATGCCGAACCACAATGGCAGAATGTTGGCGGTCACGGTATTATTGTCATAACACGCTTTCTCCTTGTTGAGATATTTCTCGTTAAAAGATCTTGTTGTAACAGCAATCTCTTTACGGAAATAGTCAACATCGTCGGACAGACCCAACAGTTGGGCAAATTGCAACATCTTACCGGCAAGGAAGCAGTAGAACGGCGTGGAAATAAGGGGCGCTTTGGTGATTCGTGTGGTGTCTTTGGAATGGACCAGCTCCGGCGATTCGGGCGGCATGCACCAATCACCGTAAGTATCCCTTGTGATGATGCCGTCCACGCTGTATTTTCCCTTCATGAGGAGCATCCAGCGTTTCATGGCAGGATAGTGCTGTCGGATGGGTTGGTCATCGCCAAAGCGGGTGTACAGCATATCGGCCACCGTGATAAAGGCGCCGGGCCAAGTCATATTGTCGGTATATCTTCTCCAATAGGGTGGCCAAACATCTGAAAGCGATCCATTTCCCCATTGTCCATCTTCCCCATCCACAAGCCATTTGTCATAAAGACGATGATTGTCAAAAATATAGGATTCCCCATAATTGCCGGTGGTGCGGTCGCCTGTCCAGCCCATGCGCTCGTCGCGCTGCGGACAGTCGGTGGGCATACTGCGGTAATTGCCCCGAATGCCCCAGTAGGCATTATGATATACGGCATTGATAATCTCCTCCGAGGTCTCGAACTCACCAGTTGTCTTCATCTCATCATAAAAGACAAGTCCCTTGAAATCAGTAATTTTCGGATTATCTCGCAGGCCTGTAATCTCTACATAGCGGAAACCATGATAAACAAATGTCGGATGCCATTTTACGATTTGTCCACCAACCGCCGGATTGGCAATATAGCGATCCGTTGCTTCGGCTTCGCGAAGATTTGCCACAAAAAGTGTGCTGTCGGGGTTGAGGGTTTCAGCGAAACGCAAGGTCACGGTATCGCCCAACTTCAGGTTTCGCATCTGCAATTCCAGATAACCGACCATATTCTGTCCCATATCCAAATACCAAGCGTCGCCTTTGCAGAACATCGCCACGGGAACCAGGGTGTCTTGCACCCGGATGTTAGGGTTAGGTTGTGGAGTCAGTTTGCCTTCGGGCGGATAACCTGCCCATCCCCAAAGCCACTGTGAATCATCGTAACCGGGTTCAGTCCAACGGCCAAGTGACAGCCGCTCGTCGTAAGTCTCGCCATCAAACTCGTTGGTCGTACGGATAGGGCCATCCTTTGACAGTCGCCAGTTGGCCCCACTGATAACACGGTCTGTACTGCCATCGGGATAGGTTACCTCCAACTGCAGGAAAAAGCGCGGAGTGCCGTAGTTTTGGATATGGGACTGTCCGCCCCACTCAATCTCACCCTCATTGAAGCGCATGGTGAAATATCGGCCACCACCAAGGACAACACCCATGGCATTGTCGCCTTTTTTCAGCATGTCGGTCACATCATAGGCGTTGAAATACACGCGCTTGAGATAATTGGAAAGTGCGGGCTTGAGAAGTTCCTCCGGAGCCACTTCCTTGCCGTTGATAAAGGCGGTGTACTGTCCCAATCCGCAGATGTAGAGTCGGGCTTTGACCACCTCATTACGCAGGGAAAAGTCTTTTCGGTAATAGCGCGCCGCAATGCGGGTTTTCTGAACCAAGCTGTCATCATCAAGCGGGCGTCCCAGCCACAGCGCACTCCAATCCTCTTCATTCAGAAGACTGATTTCAAAGGACTTAACATCACTTTCCCGCGTAACAGTTTTCCCTTCATTACCATACGCCAATGTGGCATGAATTTTCCAAAAAGCAATATCACGACTATGCAATGTTTTTCCTTGATACCTGATATTCAGCATTTTGGACGATAGGATGGTTTGAGTATCCCACAGGTCGCCCACGCCTTTTCGGGCATTCTCCGCTGAGGAAGACACGATAATGCGGTAAGAGATCTGGCGCACATTATCCTCTTCGGAGGAAAAATTCCAACTGAAGCGCGGTTGGTCAGTGGCTAATGGCTGCGAGCCATCCTGGTGCTCCACGGTAACATGGTGGAATGCCACCTGACTGTTCGAAACAGGGAGGATAAATATAATGAGGACAAGGAAAAATGCAAAATGTTTCATTAATCGAGGTTTTGGAAAATGATCTGCAAACATAAGAAAAGCAATTTGTCTTTTTCTAATCCTTCAAGCATCGTACAGAACTAAAGTGAGAACCACCTCCCCTCATGTATGCATAACTCTCGTTCAAATACCAAGTTGCATTACTATTCGAAGCAGACCAAAACGATGCACAGCTATTCATTGAATAATAAGTTCCAGTGCTATACATACTACTTGTGGTTGTCGCATAACCTGCTGGTCGGGCAGAAAAACCAGTTTTATTGTTTATTGAAAGATTGTTTCCAACAGAACAATAATCAGTAACCACAGTCCATCCTAGCGTGTCTGCTAATGCTTTTGCGTTGTAACCAGAATATCCGTTACACAAGTATTCACTCTGGCTGTTCACATAATCTGCCAACTGGGACCATTCGCTTGAACTCGGCAAATGCCATCCTGTCGGACAAATACCTTGAACGCCACTTGGATTGGTCTCACTATAACTGGCACCATGCATGACAGCCACCCTATTATAAATATATCCATAATCATTAAAATTACTGCTATTCCCATTTGGATAATTGCATCTGGGATCTGTGTTATTCAAAGATCCTACGGTTATTGCCCCACCATCCGAATAATGTAATACCCGTAAATTCTCTTTCATCCAGCACTGCGCCCCTATTTGCACCGTATTGTACACATTCCCATCATAGTCTGTTACAGTCGGAGCATCAAGGCATGGACCATTTGTGGTCGTAAAGCTCACTTGCGCACCATAAACAGTACCCAAACTACTGGTCGCATACGAACGGACATAATAAGTTGTTCTTGGACTAAGACCTGTAATTTGACTCGAAAACTTACCACAACCATAGCCATCAGTTGTATGAGCATCTGCAATGGTCGGATTTTGTTGCAAACTCCAACAAACCCCTTTTGCGACAACTGGAGCACCTCCTTCCGTATTCACAATACCCCCACTGACAGCACTCTGGGAAGAGATATTTACCACATTGTTCGTAGCGCCCAATGCAGGCAGATTCGTGGTACTTCCTCCAGATGGATTATCACACAAACAGCGAACTGAATGAGCATAGAGTTTCCCTGCAGTAACCAAGACATCTACGGTTGAATAGTTATTTCTAATATTAGTAAAGTGGGCACTGGATCCATTTCCCCTTGAACTCCAAAAATATGCACTACTTCCAAAATAACCAGCATAATAACTATGGTCATATATGGATTCATTGCCATAATTACCAGCGGGCATTGCGGAAAAACCTGTTGCGTTGTTATTTTGGGTGTCCAACCCAACAAAACATGTATTGGTACCACTACTATGAGCCACCCAACCCACTGTCGAAGAAAGTGCCTTGGCTATATAGGAACTATAAGACGAGCATAAATATTCAGGCACGCTATTCACATAGGTTGTTAAAGCATTCCATTCTAACACATCCGGCATATGCCAACCAGTAGGACAAACACCTTGAACGGTCAAGGAACTACTTGCGGAAGGAGAACCATGCATCACTGCTGACCAATTGTACAATAACCCATATTCATTGAAATTTGCAGGATTATTCTGCGGATAATACACATACGGAAAACTACTCGATGCAGTTGTACCTTGAGAAATTGAAGAACCGTCTGTATAATGGGTTGTCTTGAGATTCTCTTTCATCCAACACTGATTCCCAATTTTCACCGTATTATAGATATTTCCGTCATAATCCGTAACGGTAGCAGCACCCGGACAGGGTTGGGCATCACCATTGGTTGTAGTGAAATTCACCTCATTGCCATACGCTGTACCCACGCTGTTTGTTGCATAGGCACGCACATAATAGGTGGTGGACTCGCTCAATCCTGTAATCTGACTGACAAAAGTTCCGGTATTAGCACCATCCGTGGTATGGTTGCCATTGATGGTAGGATTCGGGGAAGTACCCCAACACACACCCCGTACTGTAACCGCCTCTCCACCTGTTGCTGTCACCGCACCGCCGGAAACCGCTGAACTGGAAGTTATATTGCTCACCGAAGCGGTAACGACCGTTGGAACTACCGGAGAGGTACATTGTGCATGCAATGCGAATCCACTATAATACAAACTATTATCAGAGACAAAACGAATAGTCAAGGGACCTGATTGTGACACGATAGATGTGACGGTTCCAGTGCCCGTCAGTGTTGATAGCAGTGTGCCTGATATACCCACTCCATCATACACATACAAATTATCATATCCATTTTCAATCTGATAAGAACCTGACAATTCAACCAAATTGCCCGTTACCGCAGGATAGACCACCATATAACCATCCGAATTATTAGCATAGTTTCCGGAGGACCCTCCATTATCATAAATCCAATCGTCACAAGTGGTGAGCACATCCGAGCCAGACGAGGGTACAATAATAGGCATTGTAGTGAAACTCAACTCATTACCATAAGCAGTCCCCACCCCGTTAGTGGCGTATGCCCGCACATAATAAGTTGTATTGCGCTGCAATCCTGACAAATGACTGACAAAGGAACCTGTGTCCGTACCATCAACGGTCAGACTATCATTAATCGTAGGATTAGGGGAAGTGCTCCAACATACACCTGAAACCGTTATGGAATCGTTGCCATCGGAATAAATAGTACAAACGACATCTGCAGTATGTTGTGTGACACTCGTAATATTATCCGTATGAAGCCAGGGTATATCTTTTGTAGCAAACATATATTCTTCGCTATAACTGGTGCCTTCCGCATTAGTGGCAAACGCACGCACATGATATTCTGTTCCCTGCAGCAAATTGACAAGAGAACAGGAGAACTGGCCAATACTACCACTTTCTGCCGGAGTAGTGACAAAATCATTCACCGTCGGCGTTTGCGACACACTCCAGCAAACTCCTCTCGATGTTATTGGCACATTATTGTCATCCAAGACAATGCCTTGCACCACTGCGGAGTTCTCGGTGATGTCCATCACTCTACTGATTGCCACCACAGGCGTTCTCGGAATTTGAGCTACTGTCACGGTCATCTCATCGGAGCACCCGGCATCATCGGTGACTGACAAGATATGTGTGCCATAGGACACATCATTATATGTAACGGATTGCCCGTTTGTTGGGTAGCCAGGTGTATTGTCCATGAAGAATTGATATGGGGGAATGCCTCCATAAACAGAGGCGCGAACCATATGACCATTCGTGAAACAACTCAGTCGAAGACTGGATGTGTCACAATCATAATTGTCGGGCATATAATAGGTACTGGATGCCCTACATCCATCTGCGTCTTTCGCATACATAGTATAGGCATGACCTGGTTGTGCTGTCACGGGTGGCACAACTGAAGTATATGTAACTCCAGCAAGAGAATACAGGTATGGTGGACGCCCTCCTGTAGCCCGTGGTGTAAGTGTCCCATTCTGATTATCTATGTGCAATTCCAACGATGATGCATAACAAGAACTCGTTGAATAGGCATGGAAAATAATAGGAGAACCCTCCACATGTCTGCCGTTACAACCTTGCAAAGATGCCTCAAGACGGCTGCATTCCGGATCTCCTGGGGACCACTGTGTCTCGGCAATACCATAGGAGTCTGTAGTAACAATACTATTGGTTACGGTTCCACCATCAAGCGGTTGGAAAACTACGCGCGCACCCTGCATGGGTTCATCGCCTTTGCCCCCAAAAACTTTAACCTTTATTGTTTCCAACAATGTATTCCCAGCAGCAGCATATAATTGTTGATTACCTGACAAATAAGCAATTTTATACGGATATCTCTTTCCCCAACCCGGGAAATTATGACGATAGAACAGTTCCAACAAGGATTTTTTAAATACATTCAGTTCCAACCCAATATCCAACGCCGCATTGGCTTCCCGTGAATATTCCACCAGATGCCCTCCACTCCCCAAACAACTTTTTAAAGAAATTCTCTCTACCAAATCTGCAAAAGGTCCCAAACATTCATACAGTTTAAAGTGATATTTTGGACCAATTTCAAGTGCAAAATCCAAGGAAACATCTGTCGAAGAGGAAATTTCTTCAAATTCAACTTCCTTCAAATCAGTGGAAAAAAATGGAGTGGGAACGCCATGTTCATATTGAACACCAGCACTGAATGAATACTCAGCATTCACCAGAAAATCTCTATCATCAGAAGTCGCAGAACTATTAAATCTCGCCACCAAATCAAAACCCGAATTGATTTCTACAGGAACCACACCTACTACAAAAAGGAATCGCTTGGCTAAGGTCAGCAAATCCACCGACAATCCAGGGATCTGCAAAGTGGAAGCCAAGTGAAGTTTGAAATCCGCATGTAAGCGTGCGTATTCCAACCCAAACCGGATGGTTGGGTCGAGCAGCCCATTCGTTTTTTCAAAAAGAAAACTGGCATTTGGCTCAAGATTGAGATGGAAATCTGACACTCTAATTGCTGAAATTCCGGCACCAAATGTGAAAGCACCTAGATTGAATGAGACATTCAATTCGTTATCCCTGAAATTTTCCACACTCACTCCTGGAGCAGGGGTCACTTCAATGGGATATTCATAACACCATATTCTCCCTGATCTAAACCTGGAATCGGTCAGCAATTCCGCACGAGTTGGCAGATGATCCAAATTTCCGACACCAGAACCACGCAAAGATTGACTTGCCATAGCAGCATCAAAGTGAATCACGCCGCTTTCCAAAATATCATCCAAACTCGCCTGACTCGTGTACATCTTACAAGTATCTCCTTCATACTCGAAATACACCACTCTCCTTAAAAATCCGCCATGCGGAATTCCAACCAATATGGTGGTGTCCGTTATAACTGGAACTGGAGTGTTAAACACAATGCGATACAAACCGGATGCCCGTTCTGCCGAGTCACTCAATATGATATCCGTCGTATCCACGACAACAATAGCATTGTAGAAGACACTTGTCACATACCGGACCTCCACTGTATCCGAACTGGAACCACAAGCATTGGTAAGTGTCCAGCATAAACGATATAAGGTGTCTGTTCCCGTAAAACTGGAATTACCATCATTAATATCTGAAAAAGTCGCATTTGCACCCGAAAGAACTGTCCATTGTCCTGCAGCATCATCAATCATATTCCCTGTCATTAGGATAGGCGAGCCCACATTCAGCACCTTATCTAACCCCGCATATGCTGTAGGTGGCAATTGTATGCGTGTCACTTGTGAAGAATCCGCTGGACAACTGGAATATGCTATCCATGCCCTATAATACATGGTCCTTTCCGGAAGAAAACGATATACCGTATCCTGGGCACCAACAATATCCTCCCAGCGCACATTGTCGGTTGACTGTTGCCATTGGATAGAACCGTATTGGTAATTGCCGACCCTCAGTGTTACGCTGTCAGTACCGGCACATATATCTGTCACTTGAGATGTTGCTGTCTTAGCCACACCAAAGAGTAAAAAAACACCTAATATATAAAACGATATTCTTTTCATAGTTTCTCTATCGGGTTACAATTATTTTTTTTGATAACTTGCCGCGTTCTCCTTCAACCGTAATCACATAGGTGCCGGCAGCGAGAGAATTCAAATTTATTTGCGTCTGCATCTCTTGATTAGAGGAAAAATAGGACTCCCGCATAATCAGATCGCCCTGCATCCCCATAATACTGACACCAACTTTTCCCACTTTCACCTCATCGCGTATGGAAAGTGTGAAATTTCCATCGGAGGGATTTGGATACACATCAAAGTCCATCGCTGAACCAGGAAGCACATACTCTTCAATCCCCACTCCCGTACAAGGATTTGGCAACATAACCGTCACTTCCACCTGCGCCACCAACCACTGGGCAGCGACACTAAGAACCAATAAAAAAAGAAATTTCTTCATGAGCAGAAAAATTAATAAGATTTAAACTATTGTTTCACCACTTTGACCGTTCCAAGGAATCGTGATTTACTATAAACCTTCATGTAATATACACCATTGGATAGCTCTGACATGTTCACTTGTTGCTCATTCAGAGCCTCCGGCAATATATATTTCTTCACCACTCTGCCTAAAGCATCCAGCATTTCAACATATTGAATCTTTTCATTTTCATTGTCAATGCGTATATTAACCATTGAAGTTGCAGGATTGGGAGATACAAAAAGGTGATAACCCATATTTAAATGTTCTATTCCAACAGGATCATTCACAATCAGATACAAGATATAAACGCTATCACATCCATACTGATTTTCAAACACCTGTGTGTACTCACCACTTTCACAATACCAAATACCATACCATTGGTAGCAAGAATCGCGTGTAACAACACGCTCATGGATAGTGTCAACGGGGAGCACTATTAAATGCAAAGTTACAACGCTATCACTTCCAACAACTGATGTATAGTTATGCACATAATCCCCACTCATTAGATATACCCCATCATTCCATTCATAACTGCCACAAGCCGTAACTGAGAATTCGCTTGCATAAGGAGGATAATATGTCAAATGTAGTGTATCAGCACTATTACATCCATTTTCATTAGTATAATGGAAAATATAGGTTCCACTGGAATCATATACCTGCCCATGCCAAGTATAAGGAGCATAAACAGTATCTGTAAAGACATTGAAAGTGCCATGGTTTACAGTTAGATGAAGCGTTACCAGACTATCGCAACCTGTTGATGCAGTGAAAATTCTACCATAATCACCAGATTCCACATATGTATGTTCATACCAGGTGAAAGCATCGCACGCAACTGCAGTTGTATCTCCTGTTGTAAGGACACATGGATTCACAATTACCATTACATATACGGGAGCCGAAACACAACCATTGGTAATACCAACAACAGAGTATGTAGTTGTATTTGATGGGGTTACTGTGATTGTTGAAGACATTTCGGATGTACTCCACAAATATGAATTTGCACCATAGGCAGATAACGTCACACTATTACCAACAAAAATATTCTGATTCCCATTCGTTGTCACCACAGGTGCTTCATTAAGTGTCAAATACAAGGTATCCACTTGAACACAAAAATGCTCATCCGTATGGCTATACATATAAACGCCTGATTGATAATATGTTGAATTATTCCAGACAAAACTATCACACGCTGTGATATGCTGAGCGATGTTTTGAGGTGAATATATTGTCAAATGCAACGTATCTACTTGAACACATCCATTAGCATCCTCATGAGCATATATATAGTTTCCGGATTCGGAATAAGTCGTATTATTCCATCTATAAGAGCCACACGCTTCAATGTCAACTGCAGTATGTTGCGGAACATTAACCGACACATACACTGTATCGATTTTAGAACAACTTGTTTCAACCTCCGTCACCGTCAATGTATAAACACCTGCATTGTCTATGGTTACATTATTAATTTGAGGTGACTGCTGTTCGGAAGTATAACCATTCGGACCTGACCAGGCATACGTCACATCAGGAGTTGCTGAGAATCCATTCAGCAACATTACTTCACCAAGACAAGGAGGTGTGGCCGAAGCATGCGCATCCACATCGTTGCTTACATCCAGCACTTCAAATTGGGAAGAAGAGAGGCAACCCGACAAGTTTTTCACTTCTAACGTATAGGTATTGGCCGAAAGATTTGTAAAAGTGGGTGAATTTTGGAACCCACCTCCGATAGAATAGCTGAAATTACCTATCGGTGAAGTAACCATAATGCTGCCATTCGGCAAAGCACAACTGGTATTGTTCGTAATCACTACCGAAGGTACTGCTGGTGAAGGCAACGTCGTTACATAAGCAGAAGCGTTATTCTGACAGCCATTGGCATCCGTGACAGTCACACTGTACGAGCCAGGTTCATTAATCATGGTACTACGCTGAAGCGTATTGTTGCTCCACTGATAACTATTATAACCTTCTGGAGCATTGAGCGTCACCGAACCACCTGGACATACTCCTGTTGGTCCCGTAATCGATACTGCCGGAAGTGTATTGACATTCACCGTAACCTGGACAGAACCCATAGATGTGCAAGCTCCCTTTGTCAAATTTCCTGATACGGTATAGGTCGTTGTGACCATCGGATTGGCAATCACATTCGCTCCTATGGTAGAATCTATACCTGTTGATGGGGTCCAGACATATGTTACTGTATCCGGATCTCCGGCCACAGAGGCAGTCAACACAGTGGAATTCCCTTCGCAGATAGTTGTATTTCCTCCAACACTAATCACACAAGGCATCGGCTGATCCACCGTAATAGTACCTGTTGTGGTAGTTGGGCCACAATTACCTCCAGACACGACAACCATATATGTACCGGAAGAGGTTGGTGTACCTATGATTCTATTAATATTGGGATTGTACGATAATCCAGCTGGCAAATTTGTAACCGAAACCGACGCATTAAAGGCGGTAACAACAATAGGCATAATAGCAGAACCAGCACATACTGTTTGGTCGCGATTATCCGAGAGAGAAGCTTCTGGCAAAGGAATAATAGATATAGTACCTGAAGCTGTAGCCGTTCCACATGTAGGGTTAGAAACAACAATAGTATATGTTCCAGATGTAGTTGGGGTACCTGTTATCTTACGAGTAGTAGGATTGTATGTCAAACCAAGAGGCAGATTCATAACCGTTGGTGTACCATTAGCAACATTCACAGAAATGGCATTAATAGGTGAACCAGCACATACAGATTGATTTTTGTTAGTAGAAAGGGTTACCTTTGGTTGAGGCAGTAGTGAAACAATCACTGTTTTACTATCAGTGGCTGTACAAGACTCTCCATTTACAACGTTTGTGGCTGTAGCTGTAACACTATATGTTCCAGAACATTCCGTAGTGACATTTTGAATAACAGGACTTTGTAATGTAGATTGAAAACCATTCGGACCCGACCATACATAACTGACCATACCGGTAGCAGGACCACTTAACACAGCATTCAGAACGACATTCTCACCTGCACATACCGTCTCGTCGGAAATGTCAAGTAAAGACACATTCGGTGTGTTCACCGTGACTTCCACCGCGGCAACACCCGTGCAGTTGGTCGAGCTCTCCGTCACCGTCACCGTGTACACGCCGGCCTGGGAATCCGACACATTCAAAATCTGCGGACTCTGCTGCGTCGAACTGTAACCGTTCGGGCCCGACCACATGTACGTCACGCCCGGCGTGGCAGATCCGCCTGTCAGAGACAGCGTCGCCCCCGCACACGGAGTGTTGGACGAGGCCTGGGCGTCAACCTCACTGCCCAACGACTGCACCGTCACCTGGTTGGACGCCTCGCATCCCGACGAGTTTCGAACCGTCACCACATACGTGCCGCCGCCGAGGCCATGGAACGCGCGGCCCACCTGGAACGCGCCGCCGTTTATCGAATAGGTGTAACCGCCGCCTGCTGGTGTGGACACCGTGATGGTTCCGTTCGGGGAGGCGCAGCTCGTGTTGTGGCCGATCGAAACCACCGGCGTCGAAGGCAACGGCAGCACCGTCACACTGGACGACGCACTGCCCTGGCATCCGTTGGCGTCCGTCACCGTGACCCCGTACGTGCCCGACTGACCAACGGTTATGCTCGAACCACCGCTCCCGTCACTCCAGTGGTACTGCGGACTCTGGGCGCCAGTCTCCGCGGCCAGCGTCCCCGTATTGCCAGCGCAGAAGGACGTCGGACCGGATATCGCAACACTTATCGGGCTACATGTTGCCGAAAACATCTTCTGCTCACCATACACCGTTCCAGCACTGTTTGTGGCATAAGCACGCACATAGTAAACCGTATTCGGGGTTAGACCCGTCATTAAACTCGTGAAACCTCCTGCACCTGTGCCGTTTGTCGTATGACTATCGTTCACAGTGGGATTTTGGGATGTACTCCAACAAATGCCGCGTGCCGTCACATTGGTGTTTCCAGCATAAGTAACATTGCCACCACATGTAGCAGAGTTATTCGTGATATTCATCACTTGTGCGGTGGTGACAGCAGGAAGATTAACCCCATCTCCAAGAACACATCGTAGGGACACCCCCACCTTATCTTTTTCTAATGCCCCCGAAACAACATTCATAAAAGACACAAGTCCTCTGGTTATATATGTATTTGATATCGAATCAGAAGTACTCCAGAAGAATATTCCTTCTCCAAATGCCATATAATCACCAGCTGTTTCATCGCTTTCATCATTGGGATCAGTATAAGTAAAAAAACCTGCTGGATATGCACTGAATCCCGATGTGTTATTTAAATTTGGCTTGTAACCTATTCCTGTACTCTCTGTTACCCACCCCGTTGTGGATGCCAGCGCTTTGGCCAAATAATTGCTATGTCCGTTGTAGCAATATAGTGGCTCACTACTCATATAATTGATCAATTGGAGAAACTCTGCATGTGAGGGCAAATGCCAACCAGACGGACAGATACCCTGCACGCCCGATGGGTTTGTACTGGACGCGGACATCCCATGCATAGCCGCTTTCCAATTATAAAGACGACCATAAACAGGAATAGTGGAAGCATCATTGTTGGGAATATACTGGTATGGCGATATGGAACTGGCAATATAACCTATCGGGATTTCGGTTCCATCCTCATAATGCGTAGTTCTCAAATTCTCCTTCATCCAACACTGCTGGCCTATTTTCACCGTATTATAAACATTTCCATCGTAGTCGGTCACGGTAGTATGGCCCGGACAGGGTAACGCATCACCAACAGGAAGAACATTTAATGTCACACTAGCCGTAGTCGCACACCCATAACCATTGGTTCCAGTCACGGTATAAGTGGTGACCGCTGTTGGACTTACCGTAATACTACTTCCAGTGCCACCTGTGCTCCAAACATAGCCACTTGCGCCAGATGCATTCAAAACAGTATTTTGTCCATAGGGAACGGTAGTATTATCAATAAGAATGCTGACATTCACTTCATCACATGGTGTGGTAAAACTCACTTCATTGCCATAAGCCGTGCCTATTTCATTAGTGGCGTATGCTCGGACATAATATGTCGTATTAGGAATCAAATCACTGATACTGCTGGTAAAACCGCCTAATCCACTTCCATCTGTCGAATGGTTGCTGCTGGTCGTGGGATTATGCAGAACACTCCAACAAACACCTCTCGCCGTTACACTCTTACCACCGGTTGCCGTTACATTGCCGCCCGAGGTGGCCGAATTCGTAGCGATATTACTAATAGTACCAGTAGTAACAATTGGTGGCGTTGGGTCTGCCGCAAAAAAGGCAGTATATGTCTTGTTGGATGTCACTGTAAAAGAATATATCGATTGCGTGGACACGATGGTATTATTAATGTTTTTCCAATACATAAAATGATAACCTGTAGCTGGAAAAGCCTGTATGGTAACCGACGTCCCATACTGGTACACACCGCCACCTATCACACTTCCCTGCGATGAAGAATTTGAAGAAACCGTCACGGTGTAGGACTGTTTTTCAAAGACTCCCGTCAATGTCGCATTGCCAGTAACAGTCCACACATATGTTGCACTGGTGGAAACGATAGTATTATTGATTCGCCAACCCACGAAATAATAACCCGTGGCGGGTATAGCCTGCAGCGTAATGCTAGTGCCATAGACATAAGTCCCTCCTCCCGACACGCTTCCTCCTCCCGATGGCGTGACATTAGTAGTTATGGTATAGTTATTAGCCGTGTACTGTGCTACTATATTGACATCTCTTGTAACAGAGAAACTATAGGTTGTGTTATAGGAAATGGTGCTGCCATTATCGGTCCACCTTGAGAAGGTATAGTGTGTGGCTGGCGTTGCCGTAAGCGTGGCTGTTGCACCGTGGTTATAGACTCCAGAGCCCTCCGTCACACCACCGTTGGTCGGATTGGAAGTAGCCGTAATCGTGTAACTGTTAACTTGAAAATGTGCCACCAAATCACGATTAGATGTCGCTGTAAAGGTGTAGGCGGCATCGGTGGAAACCACATTGCCATTTTCCGTCCAATGGACAAAATGATACCCTGAATACGGTGAGGCCGTGACCGTACAAGAACTTCCATTATTATAAGTCCCTGCACCTGATACGGAACCATATCCTGACGGATCCGCCGAAACCGATACATATCGATATAAATTTGACCCCACCCAAATATCTACAATCTTTCGACAATCATCGTGCACACTTCCCGCAGGATAAAGATTTGAATGTGCTTGCAGTGAAACCGCTCCAGCATGCAACAAACTGATATTCCCGTTTGCGACATCCGACAAATCTACAACATCACTATTATTATATTTCGACCATTGGAAACTTGAATTCTCCACCGCCACCGTAAATGAAGATCGCACTGCATCTACAGTTTCATAGTCATTGGCATTCGTATAGTGTAAAAAAACAGGGGCTGAGGCTATTCTGGATTGAACGCACAATCCATCAAACACAGGGTATCTGTCATCCCTATATATCCATAGATGTCCCAGACCACTCCGCAAGGATGTTCCAACCATCTCGACTGTTAGTTTTCCTGTCGCATAAGAATCCCCAATGGTGCACATTTGCTTGTCATAAAAACAGTTTGTTATGCTTCCAGTGCTACTTGCGCAAACCGCCCCCTTAATTGAGCCACCATACACGACACCCACATTGTAACTTTGGGTTATTTTGGTATTATTGTTATTATTCGTCAATCTACCACATATACCACCCACATAATTGCTACCCGATACTATATTGGAATTGTAACAATCCTCTATCCATGCACCATTCGACATCATTCCTACAATTCCTCCCGTATAATTTGCAGCATATATCGGACTAACATTACCACTCGTAAACACATCCCCATAATTTGTCACTTCTCCACATATACCACCTGTGCGATCCCCTCCATTTATCTCTGAGGCGGCAGACAAACAGTTATTCACAATGCCATCACTCAAAAAACCACAAATCCCCCCTACAGAAGAATTAGCTGTAATATTCGCCGTGGTTCCATAGCTTAAAACATCACAAAATGACACCGTACTGAAATTATCCGTGGTCGCACCTGTTATACCTCCGACCATTAAGGATCCTGAAACAGTAAAATCTTGATTATAATTGCCACAACGATAGATATGCCCAGTATTCTGACCACATATACCTCCTACATATTGACTGCCTGAAACCTCGCCCCCATATCTGCAATTATTAATTTCGCCTCCATCATTATATCCACATATTCCTCCCACATATAAATCACCCCCGATATCGCTATTAATAACTTTAAGGTTTTTAATCTCTGCCGTACTGCCGATATACCCAAAAAAACCAGTAT
>DGGS01000192.1:4183-4404 GCA_002392325.1 Bacteroidales bacterium UBA3868 | reverse complement strand
GAGATGTTCTCCAGTGATTATCAGTATTACCGTTGGAGAAAAGCAAACGACAAAATCAATTTGACAACTAAAGTCGGTTTCCAGATGCATCCGCAATGGTATCTCACTCTGCTGGGAAGTTTCAGATCTCAGTATGCTCCTGGTAAAGACTACAAAAATGTGGACGCCGGTGTCTTGGATGAGAACGGCCTGTTGGTGGAACCCACTCTGATTTCCAAATG
>DGGS01000192.1:0-4141 GCA_002392325.1 Bacteroidales bacterium UBA3868 | reverse complement strand
CTCTGATTTCCAAATGGCTGTCCCCGTCCTATACCGATTTGGCACTTGGTGTTGAATACCGTCCGAATGACATCTTCACCGTCGGTATCTATCCGATTGCCGGTCGTATGACGACATGTACCGAAGAGATTCTTCGCCAAAACTACGGTCTTCCTATGCGTGAGGATGGCACCTACAAGAAAGTGGGTTTGAACATGGGTCTCCGTATGTATGGTGGTATCAACTATACATTAGTGAAAAACCTGAAGATCATCTCTACCATCACACTGTTTACGCCTTATACGGCCAAACTGCATGATAAGGTGAATGGTCAGCCGTTCGGCAACTTTGATGTGGACTGGGATGTGGCAATCACCTATAACTTCCTCAAGGTGTTCAGCGTCAGCTTGATGACATCCTTGAAGTATTATGACAAGGTGATGATTGACGGTCCGGCATGGCGCAAATACTCAGAAGGTCCCCGTGCTCGTGTGCAGTTCAAGGAAGTGGTCGGCTTGGGTATCGGCTACAGTTTCTAATGTAGAAGTCTAAAAGAAAAAAACTATAACAGAATATTTTATAAAATCGGACTATTCTAAAAAATGAAAAGATCAAGAATAAAAGATGTACTGAAACATCCGGAAACTATTGGATTTGGCAATGATGTTTGTGTGAAAGGTTGGGTGCGCACCAAGCGTGGCAACAGCAATGTCACATTCATTGCGCTGAACGACGGTTCCATTGTCACCAACCTGCAGATTGTGGCTGAACCTGCCAAATTTGACGAGGATTTGATGAAGAAGATCACCACGGGATCCTGTATCCATGTGGAAGGCAAGTTGGTGGAATCCGCTGGCAAGGGCCAGACCATGGAGGTGCAGGCCGAGATGATTGAGCTTTACGGCACCGCCGATCCGGAAGTCTATCCGTTGCAGAAGAAAGGCCACTCGATGGAGTTCTTGCGTGAGATCGCGCATTTGCGCCCGCGTACGAACTACTTCGGATGCGTGCTCCGTCTGCGTCATGCTATGGCATTCGCTATTCATAAATACTTCAACGACAGAGGTTTCTTCTACCTGCACACCCCGCTTATCACCGCTTCCGATGCGGAAGGCGCTGGCGAGATGTTCAATGTGACCACTTTCGACCTGAACAATGTGCCCCGCACCAAAGACGGCCAAGTGGATTACAAGAAGGATTTCTTCGGCAAACACACCAACCTTACCGTATCCGGTCAGTTGGAAGGCGAGCTCGGTGCCCTGGCGCTAGGTAATATCTACACATTCGGCCCTACCTTCCGCGCTGAGAACAGCAACACGCCGCGCCACCTCGCCGAATTCTGGATGATTGAACCCGAAATGGCATTCTATGACATCACCGACAACATGGACTTGGCCGAGGATTTCATTAAATATCTGGTGAAATACGCCTTGGATAACAATATGGATGATCTGCAGTTCCTCAACGATATGTTTGACAAAGGTCTGATTGAACGACTGCAGTCTGTTATCAAAGAGGAGTTTGTGCGTCTCGACTACACATCCGCTATTGATATTCTGCTCAAGGCCGACAAGAAATTTGAATATCCCGTTTCCTGGGGTATTGATTTGCAGTCCGAACATGAGCGTTATCTCGTGGAGAACCATTTCAAACGCCCGGTTATCCTGACCAACTATCCGAAAGAGATCAAGGCGTTCTACATGAAGCAGAACGACGACGGCAAGACTGTGCGCGCCATGGATGTGCTCTTCCCAACCATCGGTGAAATCATTGGCGGCTCCGAGCGTGAGGCCGACTACCAGAAACTGCTCAACCGTGTGCACGAATTGGGCATGACGGAGGAACAATACTGGTGGTACTTCGACACCCGCAAATTCGGTTCCGCCCCGCACTCCGGTTTCGGTCTCGGCTTCGAGCGCCTGCTGCTCTTCGTGACGGGCATGACCAACATCCGAGATGTCATCCCATTCCCCAGAACTCCGCAAAACGCTGAATTTTAACAAATATCGTAAGGGCGAATGATTATTCGCCCTTACATTTCATATCGTATGCCAACAAAATTAACCCAACAGCAGAAAACGGTTCAACGCCAAATTGCCACACAGCAGACCATTCGCCTGATGCAGCTGGTAGAACTTCCGTATGCCTCTTTGGAACAGGAAATCCAAAAGGAGGTGGATGAGAATCCCGCTTTGGAGTCCTATCGTGAGGATGCCGACGAACATGCGGACTCGTTTGAGAATGCGCCGACATCAGAATATGACGAGAATGGCGATCCGTTAGACTTGTCGCAAGGGCAACTGCCTGAAGAAGAGATATTTAAGGAGGATTATTATCGGGATGATGATTTGGATGATTATCCCTCTGAACGGGAGATTGAGAGCCGTATTCAACGGCTGAACGCTCCCGAATTGTCTTCCAACACCAGCGAAAGGGTAGGGGTGTTCTACAACTCATTGCAGGAGCAATGGCAACTTCAGTTGGGCGAGATGAACATGACGGAGCGTCAGAGTGTCATTGCGCATTATCTGGCTGGAAATCTGGATGATGATGGTTATTTTACCATGGATATACAGGCGGTGGTCAACGAACTGCTCTACATGAACAACCTGTACACCACCGTTGAGGAGGTGGAGGGTGTGCTGAAGCAGTTTGTGCAGGAACTTGACCCGCCCGGCGTAGGGGCGCGCGACCTGCGAGAATGCCTGCTGCTGCAACTTTACCGCTATGTCCCGCAAACGGAGGATGTCAAATTGGCGATCCGGGTGTTGGAGAGATGTTACGACCAGTTTGTGAAGAAGCACTATGACCGTATCTGCCAGGTGCTTTCGGTTGATGAGGAGCAACTCAAGCAAGCGCTATCCATTATCCGCAAACTCGATCCTCGTCCGGCGGATTCCGGTTCCCCGTTGGAAAAAAACGCGGATGTTATACGGCCGGATTTCACCATTACGACAAACAATGGTGAGTTAACCCTCACGCTGAACAACCAATATGTGTCTAAAGTGCGCATCAACAAAGAATTCAGCAATGAGTACCGTTTCCTTACCAAAGAGGCCTCGGCGAAAAAACGCGCGGAAGCGGAGAAGTTTATGCGCGAGTATGTGGACAAAGGGGAACAGTTTATCAATATCTTGTCCACTCGGGAGATGCTTTTGTACAATACCATGTATGCCATCATGCAGCACCAGAAAGCTTATTTTTTGTCGGGTGACGATGCGGATTTGAAGCCCATGATTCTGAAAACCATCGCTCAGGAGGTGAATCTGGATGTCTCTACCATTTCCCGCGTCTCCAACAGCAAGTATGTGCAAACCGACTTTGGCATTATCCCATTAAAACACCTGTTTTCAGAGGCGGTGAACGATGAGGATGTCTCTTCCAAGGAAATCAAGCGTATCTTGAAAGATGTGATTGACGCGGAGGACAAGCAGTCGCCGCTTGCGGATGAAAAGTTGTGCGAATTGCTTAAAGAACGGGGGTATAACATTGCCCGGCGCACCGTGGCCAAGTATCGCGAGCAACTGGATATTCCGGTGGCCCGCCTTCGAAAAGAGATATAAAAAAAGCCGCTCATTTTGAGCGGCTTTTTTTATAGGAAACAATGTTTTTTATTCTTCCACATTGTCAACTTCATCCGTAGAAGTGAGGTTGCCGTTAGCGTCCAAATAGAATTTTGTGGCTTCCAGCAGAACATTGCCGTCTTTTCTGTACATTCTGTAGTAGAAATAGTCATCAGCGGCCATGTGAGTTTTGATTTCGTTGCCATGAGCCAGGATGGCGAGTTTGGATTCTACAAATTTGGTCTGAGCTTTGAGGTCGGTATAACCTTCGTCGTTGCCAGTGAAGGTGTAATCGCCATTCCAGAACAGGTTGATGGTGCCCAGGACGGCTTTGATGCTGATTACACTTTCTGTATTTTCAGCTTGGGAATAACTTACTGAGGTGTAATAGGTGTGCTGGTCTCTGTTACAGCTGGAGAAAACCATAGCACAGCAAACGATTGCTAATAAAGCGATTTTTTTCATTGTTTTGATTTTTTTGTGAATAATTAATGGAATAAACGATTTGTTTGCGAAAATATTGCCTGAAAAGACATTTTATTATTTCAGCACGCCCAGTTCTTTGCCAATCTTGGTGAAGGCGGCGATGCACTTGTCGA
>DGGS01000135.1 GCA_002392325.1 Bacteroidales bacterium UBA3868 | reverse complement strand
GGAATTGCTTTCTGAATGCCCAAGGCCACCTTTTTGGCAAAGACCATCATCTCTCCCAACAGATCGTCCGGAAGATCGAAAATGTAATCATTCTGTAATTTTGTTATAACAAGGGTATGGCCTTGCGCGATTGGAGAAATGTCAAGAAAAGCGAAAAACTTGTCATTTTCAGCAATTTTATAACAGGGAATCTCCCCTTTTACGATTTTAGTAAAGATTGTGTCTTCCATAATGGTAATTTTATCGTGAAACTTCTAAAATTTCAAAATCCATAGCACCGGCAGGGGCTTGCATGGTGACCACATCGCCTTTGGTGTTTCCAATAAGGGATTTTGCCAATGGACTCGTAACGGAAATCTTTCCGGCCTTGAAATCAGACTCGGACTCCGGAACAATGGTGTATGTCATCACCGCACCGGTTTTCACATTCTTGACCGTGACGATAGAGTAAATCAGCACCTTGGTCACATCGATTTTGGATTCATCCAGCACACGCGCTTTGGATATAAGATTTCGCAAGTTGGCTATTTTGAGTTCGAGCAATCCTTGTGCTTCCTTGGCCGCATCATATTCAGCGTTTTCCGACAAGTCACCCTTGTCGCGCGCCTCCGCAATGGCTTGCGAAATTTTCGGTCTTTCCACCGATTCCAACTCATTAAGTTCTTTTTTTAAGGCATCAAGACCTTCTTGTGTATAATATTTTACGTCTTCCATAATTGTGGTTTTAATTACAATAATAATAGAAGAGGCTCGTACAAGCCTCTTCTATTATTGAAAAAAGGGATTAAACAATATTACAATGTGAATTTAAGACCGATATAATGGCTACCTTTCCATTGATTGGTAAATCTGTAAGCATAGTCGATATAGATTCTGCTTCCGGTGTTACCTTTCTTCAACGGGATAACGCAAGTGGCACCTACAGAAGGACCGGCGAAGAAGGAGTCGCTGTTGAAGAGGAGGGAGTAGAGCTCTTGGGTCTGTGCTCCATTCTCATCATATTGCATTTCTTTCTGGCGGGTGATGTTTTCAAGCGCATAGCCAGCGCGGATCATGAAGTAGTTCATGAAACCGTATTCCAGACCGAGGGCGAAAATATCACGGCTGTAGGAGTTTGCGGTGAAGGAACCAGCGAGGGTAATTCTGTGTTTCGCATCTTCACGGGTAAGTCCTTCGGCTTCGAGATCCTCCTTAGACATGCTGGCATACTCGCCACCAAAGAAGAGGAAGTCGTAAGAAACACCAATGGCCAACAAGGCGGGCATTTCATATTCTGCGGAACGAACAGCCAAAGTTTGCTCGGTGGTTGTTCCGGAGAGGATACCTCTGAAGGTCATACCGTCGCCCTTGTAACTCATGGGCAGACCGATATTCTTCAAAGAAACGCCAATCTTGAAGTTCTCAAATTTACCAGCGATGTATTGGACACCAGCGTCGAGGGCGAAACCAGTTGCGTGCAAGTCGGCAATACTCTCATTGATAATCTTCAGGGAGATACCACCCTTGATGAAGTTATTGAAGGATTTTGCGTAATGCAAACCAATATACATCAAGTTCGGACTGAAAGTACCAAGGCCGCCTTCGGGTTGGGCAACAGTGGTAATGTCAATGTTGCCGAATCCTTGTGAGAAGAAGGAGACACCGAGTACGCCAAAATCCTTGCCCTTACGTCCAAGGTGCTGGGCGAAACCGATAGAATTGATACTGATACCGGCATTGGAACCAACCAGATATTGAGTGCGGTTGAAACTGAACTCAGTTTTCTTGACGAAGGTTAAGCCGGCAACATTGGAGTACATTGACTCAAGACCACGAATCTCAGCGACACCGGCATTTGCCATACCATTGGTTCGTGCCCAGGGGTCAATCAACAAATGGGATGCACCTGCCTGACCGGAACGGTCTCTATTACCTGCCCAAACATTGGAAGTGCCAACGGTGAGAAGGGCAAGTACTGTGCAAATTATTAATGATTTAAATATATTTTTCATATTTTCTCTTTTTTTACGTAATTAATAATTTTAGAAACCATTCAAGTCGGTAGGACGCATTGCACAGAAGAATTTAAGTGTACGCTCACCAATACCCGGAGCTTTCACATGGATGATGTAAACGCCGCCGGCGATTGGAATGTTGGCGTGGTTCTTAAGATCCCACTGTACGTATGATGTACCAGCATCACCCTTTGTCAGGGTTCTAATAAGAGTACCATTAACGGTGTAAATAGAGATTGTACAATTAGCGGGCAGATTCACAATACGCACATAGTTTTGCAAAGCGGTTTGCTCGTACTGTGAGAATCCGTAGTACGGGTTCGGGACAATGTTGATTTCATCCAACAGTGTTTGTACAGTTTCCTCAGATGCCTTCACATCCGTAGGCGTGATGTTCTTGGTGGTGAACTGATACATAGGATAACCATCATTCTGAGATGCGTTAGCGGATTGTGCAGGGTTGTCATACCAACGGGATGAGTATCTCATGTACGGACGGGTGACACGCAACTTGATGGTAGCGTCAGAAGAGAGCCAGTTGTTCTCTTGCAATGCGGCAGGCATCGGAATGCTGGTCCACATCACATTGTTGAAGAGTTGCATCTTCTTCAGTTTTCTCTTGGAATCTGACAAGTTGCTAATTTCCTCAATAGTGCTAAACTTGGCTTTCAACCACTTACCTTGATCGTAAGCGCCGCAATCATAGTACGGATAATTCTTACCATTGTATTGGATTTGTCCACCGTGACCGGAAGTCATCTTCTCACTATCGTTGAAGTTACGCAGTCTGTTCTTGTCACGCCAGTACTGGCTACAAGTGTTACCGGAGCTGCCGACAATGTAAACATAGTGACGACCACCGTTCATAGGCTCACCATAGTCCAAACCATAACGGGTACGTAACTCATTGTAACGAGCCACGGAAAGCGGATAGAGGTTGCCCGTAGTATCGCGGAGGAATTCTCCGGTACGGTAATCTCTTGCGTAAGCATACACATTCGTCGGGTTGAAAATCATATCGTTACCATTGTTCATGGTATCCAGGGAGTTCTCAGCGAACATGATGTTCAAACGCTCACCAGTTTCCACATTGATTGCATAGCCAGGGAACCAACCCATACCTGTCGTACCACTGTTGTCGGGGTTACCGTCTTTGTCAACAGAAGGGCATTTCTTAGGTTCGTGACGGATATTCATGTATGTCTGACCATCAAATTCTTGCGGAACCATGTAGTCACTTCTGAAGGAGGAACCAGACTCAAGCACAACGGCGCGGGTCCACTTGCTCTTATCAGGAGTGAGGACGATATCCACAGAGTAGAGGTTCGTCATCGTTTGGTTGTATCCCGGGTGATACGGAGCAGCTGTAAGGTTCTGGAAGGTGAAGTAAGCATCCTTAGGACCTTCTTTAATATCGCTTGCGGAAGAGCCGAAATAAGACTTATTATCGGCCTGGAGATACTTGGCTTGAGGACCACCATCATACGGGGAAGAAAGCACATAAGGAGCCCAAGTGCCACCAATCACTTTCTCATATTGTTGTTGAGGATCTTTAAATGCGCGGATAAACTCGGCATCCTGGTTACCATTGACATCGTAACCCTTCACATACTTAAGCAAGCAGGTGGCATCTTCAGTACGCCATACAAGATAATCTTCCTCAGCACCATTTTGTACAGAGTTGCCTTCCCATCTGCCAGATGCCTGTTGTCCGGAGTGAATCCAGTTGTTCGGGAAGTCACCTTCGTCATCCACAACACCAGACAACCAGTTAATAGGACCATCATAGGTGATCTCACCAGCGATGAAGTCAACCTGACCATACTTGGAGTAGTTTACATAATTGTATCCTTCGAGATTGTCTTTCACATAATCATCCACATCCTGTTGGTGAATCTGGAACTGGGAGTTACGAATTGCAACAGAGAAACCAAGATCCAGGAAAAGTTCCTCATTAGTAACGCTGATAGGTTTAGAGGTGTTGAATGTGCGTTCAAGACCAAGTTCTTCGAGTTCCTCATCGGAAATCTCGTCAGAGATAATAAGCTGCCATTCTGTCTCATCGTTCACATCTTTGCTCACATCGTTCGGTAAGAACTTGATGTAATAGTCACACGGTTTCACTTGCAGCGGGTCGATAACCTTAATGCTCAACGGACCATAGTTGTTTTTGTATTGAACGTTATTATAAGTGCCGTTTTCGAGGATAAGGTCACGAGACTCATCGGTCATATCCAAGAAGAAACCACCGTTGCCTTGACCCTCGATACGGGTAATCATCGGTTGGTCACCATATTGGCTGTTGATAAGGTTCTCAACGCTCTTATGCGGTGTTCCGGTGTAGGCCTTGATATTACGACGACCAGCCAGATAAGGTCTCATCTGACCGTCAAGATAGTCAGCATCCAATCTGAACTCTTTATATTGGTTATAACCGTAAGCGACAATCATAAAGTAGTATTGCTTGTGGTTAACCAGTTTTTTATTGGAACCTTGGGCGAATTTATCTTCTGTAACTCTCAAGGAGTGGAAAACGCCCGTATTGGAACCGTTCACCATTTCGGTAGCGACGGAAGAACCAATAGCGTCATTATAAACCCAGTTCACCAGTTGTGCGGCGTCATTCTGAATATCACATTGAGCGATCAGGATAGCTTTGCTGAGGTCACCGAGGTCGGTAGCACTAACGGAAGCGTTTGCCAATTGATAGATCTGATAACCTTCAAATCTGTATTGGCGTTGAGCGGTGGTCAATGTGTCATGAGCGATAACCGGCACAGTGGAGGAAACCACATGTGTGTCGGGTTGGCCAGCAGCGTTATAAGCGAACACTGTGTCATAGTGCATAATGTAAGAGGTTCTCTGAAGAGTCTTGGTGATCTGAGGATCCAACTCCACATAAGTCTCATGATAGTTGTTGCTGTTTCTATCTTCGTTGGAGATATAGAGAACAAGTTCGTTTTCAAGTTCGCGGATTGTCAAATCCGGGGCGTCAGGACCGTCAAGGGTCTTGAAACAGTTCTCGAACAGGGACTGGCACTTGTCATCGGCGATCTTCAAAAGATCAACAGAAGCGGAAGCACCACCTTGAGAGGCGCGTGCCCATGGAATACCAACGGTAATGTAGTTAACAGAACCCGGTTTCAAGGTGAAGGGACCTGCAGACTGCATAAAACGACGGTCGTAAGGAGCATTTCCTTCATTTGCCTCAGTCCAGCCACCATCTTTGTCATAACCATTGGGCTCACCTTTGGTACCCCAGTTACAAACATCAGAAGTGCCCGGGAACATGAAGTCACACTCAGGACCGTTGGTGTCGTGTGCATTTCCACCAAATTTCATCTTCGTGTTATCTTTCCAGATACCCTGCAACATGTTATAATACTCGTAAGCCACTCTCGGGTCACCGATTGGGGTGTCATCATTGTTATGGAAGACGAATCTTCTCATACCGAAACGCTCGTTATCGATAATGCTATCGCCAAAGTTCACACCATTGATGGCCATCTGGTCCAATGGGAAATCGCTTGCCAGGAATTTGCTGCAATAACCCTGTACACTAGCGCTATCGGGATAGAATTTCGGGTTATCGCGGTTATCAGCGTCCATATAAGGTCCTTGGAAGAAGTCAACACCGACCGCAGGAGGTTGGTCGCCGTATGCCCAAGTTTGACCGGAACCGTCAACATTGTTACCATTGTAACAGTAACCCAAACCACGGCCCACATCGCAACCCACATAGTCATCGTAAGCATAACCCAAATCCGGGTCAACCCACTGGGAGAAGAAGGTGTTTGTCAAGGTATAGGTTGAACGGTTGATAATCTCATAGGAGTAGAATGTCATATTGTTCAACTCATCATTGGTAGAGAAGCCGAAGCACTGGCCACGGATTTCCAAACCGATAGGTTCACCTTGTGATTCAGTGTGAGGACCACCATTATCGTTGAAGATCCAGAACAGGGTGGCGTCGCCCTTCAACACATGGTCGGCATAAATCATACCATTGGAACGTTTCCAGTCATAGTTGAACTCACCGGAACCGGAACCGCCATAGTTTTGGCGTTCTGTCCACAAATCCTCAGGGGTTCTGGGGAGCTTGTGAGCGGCAGCGAGAGCGATATTGTCCTCAGTCCAAGGACAAAGGTCGTTATTGACATCATAGTACGGATAGTCACCATTTTCAGGATCGTAAACCTCGTTACCATTAACATCTTTAAAAGGAGCCAAATAGTAGGAATAGCCCTCATCGCCATGTGCGGGCCAGTTTGCGATGGAAGAAGGCATCACATAACCGGAAGTGTTGTAACCGGAGATATGTTTGTCAACTTCAGCACGCGTGATTTTGAAGTGTTTGTCAAATTTGATACACATGGACTGTGTAGTACTGGCGCCCGTGAATTTCAACGGACCAGTCCAGTAGTCGTCACCCACCTGTCTGAAACGGACAGCTGCGAGTTTCAACATGCCGTTGGCATCTTTACCACCAATCCACAATGCGGCGCAGAACATGGAAGTTTTGCCAGATCCAATAGGAACCTCGTATTCAGCAAGTTCCTTGAACCACATCGTACCACCAGTTTCAATATATGCGCGCACATTATTCACCGTAAGTTCGTTGGAACTACTTGCAGGAAGACATACAGCAGACTCCGCTTTCGGTGAGGAAGGTCTTCTATCTCCTTTGTGTTTTTCAGCGTGCAGTGAACTTAGCGACACGCACACCATAAGGAGTGTCAAGCATAAAATTTTACTAATGTTTTTCATATATCTTTTATTTTATTTCTAACTGTTAAAAACCGAACTGAATACCTAAGCTTGCACGAATCGGACGGCTGTAGTTATAAGGATTCTGAACTCTCATCTGATAATATGTGATGAAAGAAGGCACATAGATCTGGCCATTGATTGCCTGTTGATACTCAGCTGCGGAGAGGTAACCATCGTCATCCGGGTTTCCAGTATAGTCATATACGGAAATCACGTTCTTGAAGTTGAACAGGTTTTGAATATCCACATAAACGGTCAGATAACCCGGTTTCGCAGATTTTGCGTTGCCGTCTTTGTCCTTGGCGTTCTTGTTCAAATTGAAGATGAAAGTCTTGTCGATACGGAGGTCACACTGGAACTGCCAAGGTTTGTTAGAACCATTGATAGAACCAGAAATCGTGGAGGTTGTACCAGCTACGATTGTGGAGTTCGGAGTGCTGGAACGGGTGTACGGTGTACCAGAAGCAGCAGAGAACAAGAGGGAGAAACCAGTGTTGGAGAGCCATTGGATGGTCTTCGTGGTCGGTTTTCCATCAACCATAACGGTTTTTTCCGTAACCGGTCCTTCATAATCCACACCGCCTTCGAAACGATAGTCGAGGTTAACACCGATTCTGTGTCTTTGGTCAAATGACAGGTTGGTCAGTGTTCTGAGGTTCGGTTGGTTGGCGGCAAGAATGGACAACTGGGAGGTGGTGCTGGAACCCGTACCCTTTGCATACTGCAAGGTGTAGTTAGCAGAGAGGGTGAGGTTGTGGGTTCTGTTCATCTTGTAAGCGAAGGTGAAACCTTGCACGGTACCGAAGTCAATGTTCTTATAAGAATAATAGGTGTTCGGATAAGCGCCGGAGAAGCGGAAGGCCTGAATTTGGTTACGTTTCTCAGAATAGTAAGCGCTGATACTGATGGAAGACTTGTTACCGATTTTCTGACGGAAACCGATTTCATAGTCAATACTCTGTTGCGGTTTCATGTTCGGGTTGCTGATAATGTCACCGGCAGCGTTACGCTGAGAGATGAACAAATAGTCAACCGGAGAAATCTGCAAGTTGGTAGGACGGGAAGTGATAATGTTGTAGTGGGCGTAGAACAAAGAGTTATCAGAAACCGGGAAGGAGAAGGAGATACGCGGCATAACTGACCATTGTGCCTTGTAATCCGTGAAAGCGCCGGATTCCACCTTTGAAATACCACTGATCATATTGTTATCCTCATCGTAAAGCGGGTTCTTCAAGATAGGACCATTGACATTCAAAGCCAGGGCCTTCTCAGGATTTTCGACCTCATTACCGGCAGCGTCATACCAGATGTCGCCGTTACGGTAACCCACGATGGAGGAGGTGTTGAATTCGCTACCTGCAATATCGGCGTCACTCAAATATGTGTCATTGCCGGCATAATAAACAACCCAGTCGTTTTGAGCGTTACCGGTGAACACATCAGAGATAGCAGCGTTGGTGTAAGCGGGATTCTTCTTCAGGATTTCCATAATGTTGCCCACGGTATAAGCCTCACGGAGCAGATACGGATCTTTCAAGACTTCCTGGTTGGCGTCGAAGCGGTCAACACGCAAACCGACGTTGAACAGCAAGGAGTTGATGGAGAACTTATCCTGGAGATAGAAGGCCATGTAAATCGGCTCATACGCACCGATGTTGTATGTTCTTCTGCCGTTGGAACCAACATTGTTGAAGAAGTCAGCAATCGTAGTTTTGTGACGATTGATTTTTCCTGTATGATCATAACCATAGTAGCTTACTAGCGGAGACGCACCAGCGGAAGTACCGAGCAACAACTCCTCTGCATCGAACATGCCGATATTGAATGTGGAAGGATCCAAATTGTCAATATCAATCCAGTCGCTACCATTAGGATTCAGACCGAGTGCCTTACGAAGGTTTCTGTCGAAGGTTGTCTGGTCTGCCAAAGCGATATAACGGTCATAATCAACCCAGAAGTAATCACCATCGGTGGTGATGATTGCGTGATCCTTATCCAACTCGGAAATATGGGTGTTGGTTTCGTTTCTCATGAGGGTCCACAAGGAAACAGGTCCGATACCGTATCCGCGATAGGTAAGTTTTTCGAAATCGAAACCGAACTTCAACTCGTGGTTCTTCAAGTTCATGGAAATGCTGGCCTTAACACCGAACTGCTCGGTTTGTGATTTGCTGTAGCCATTGTAAACTGTACCAGGAGAGCTATACATAGAGTAAATAGCATCCGGGGCGTCACCATTACGAAGAGCACCGAACTGGGTAAAGAGGTTCAGGTCGATGGGGAATCCTTCATAAGTAAGGTCATACAAGTCCTGAACAGGATATTGCTCTATAAAGTTCAAGGCATATTGTGACAGGATCGGGTTCACATTGAAATTAGGGTTCACCTTGAAGGTTACGATTGAGTCGTACCAACCTTCGAACTCATAAGCGTCATAAATGGTAACCTGCTCGCCGTCAACCATGATGGTCAATTCATCCTTCAAAGGAGAATAACCTTTGGTTTTAGTAGTCGTGTATTGGCCAACATAACCATACTCAAACAGTCTGTCCTTATGTCTTGCGGCATAACTTTCAGAGTTGAAGCGGGTATAGTTCACATTGACATCATACATGACATTCTTCAACACGCCGGTACCGGTAGTGTCAGTAAAGACACGGTGGTTCAATCTGGCGTTCACACGCAGGGTAGCGTTGGTGGAAATGGGGTTGTTGTCACCATTGAACAGGGCGGTGGTGGCGCTCCAGGATTTGCCTTTGAGGTACTCGTAGGAACCGCCGAGAGACAATCTCATGTTGTTTTTCTTACCCATGGTGAAGTCGAACTTGAGCTGTCCGAGGTAGTCCCAGTTGCCCGCATTCTTTCTGACGCGCTCCTTGTGGAAGGATTCGCTGGTCAGGAAGCAAGCCTCTTGGTAACGGGCACCGAATGACTCGTTGGAATAGCGGATAGGATTGGCAATGATAGCCTCACGGGCATCATCGTTAGCCACCCAAACACCGCCACGGGCAGGAGAAGCATCGTGGTCGTAGGAAACCTCACCGCTGAACATGAAACCGATACGGGTGGGGTCGCTTTTCTTTTTACCTTTCAACAGCGGACCAGAAATGGAAACGGCACCCAAGAAGTTGTTGTAACCGTCAATGGAACCACGCAATTCAAGAGAACCGTGGAAGTCCTTCGGGGCGGACTTGGTCGTGATGACGGTGAAAGAGGTACCATCACCATACTCGGCCGGAATACCACCCTGAATCAACTGGGCCTCTTCAATGGACTGCATGGAGATACCGCCATTACCACGAACACGCACACCGTCGATAATGGTTTGCTGTCCGTCGGAACGGTTACCACGCACAGAGGTCATGGCGCCGTCCACACTAGACACACCCTCAAGGTTTGCCAAAGCACTGGTCACGGAACGACCGGGCGTTGTTCTCACATTGTCACCACTAATACGGCTTGTGGAACTCGTATTATCCGGATCGAACACCGGCGGCTCATACTTGATCACAACCTCATCAAGGTCGCTGGAACAGTTGATTTCGAAATCAATGAAGAGCACCTGACTGGTACCCACCTTGATGTCTGTCTTTTTCAGTGATTTCTTACAGGTCATTTGGGCATCTGCCTCAAGATCGTAAGTTCCAAGTTCGACACCGAACATGGAATACTCACCCTTGTCATCCGCCATAGCCATATTCACAACCTTGTCGGCAATCTTCAGGTAAACCCTGGTGTATCCCAATGGGTCACCAGCCTGATCGACCACCTTACCTTTAATGGTACTGGTTTGTGCAAAAGCCATGCTTGAGAAAAGGATGATCACTCCTAGAACTGAGAGTAATTTTTTAATCATAGCCATTAATTTATATTAAACTTAAAATTCAAAATTCGATATAATTTGGGGCGGTAAAACTACAAAAAATTTTGCTTAGCTCCTTGCAATTTTTTCAATAAAATTCAACCCGTTTAAAATCAGTTATTTAGAATTTTCTTTTCAGAATTTCTGAATAAATGATTCCTTTCAGCACTTCTTCTTTGTCCAAGGAAAGCAAACTATTCCCTTCTACCTTATTATCAGTTTGTTGCACTTCTTTCTTGGGTGGCGCTTGCGCCTCATTTGTAAACACATACTCAGGGCTATCCCCTATGGTCTCATAGGTGAAATATTCCCCTGATTTTGGAATTTCTTCCATGGAATTCTGCAAAAACGGTTCGCGCTCATCCTCCATTTCGTAATCATAGTCTGGCTCGGGCACTTGTGTGCTCGCCTTGGCAGCATCCTTCTTTTTCAACAACGATGGGATGGTAAACAACGCCACTAACGCTATCGTAATCAGAAAATCTAAAAAACTATCCATAATAATTAATGTTTAAAATATTAATTATGTATTGCTCTTAATGGATTTTGCCTTGGCAATACTCACATTCAAATCATACCCAATCAAGAGTACAACAGAACTCCAGTTTATCCAAAGCAAAATCGCAAACAAAGCCCCCAAAGAGCCGTAAATCACATTATAATTGGTGAAATTGGAAAAATACACATTCAACACCCACAACAAGATCACCAGCAATACGGTACAGGTGATGGATCCGGCCGAGAAAAATCTGTAATTCGTTTTGTCAACGGGTGTTATATAATATGTGAAACTCACCAACAGATAGATGGTGGTGTATATAAGCAACCATTTTACCGCATGGATGATATAAATGTAACCCGCACTTGATGTGCCTCCAAGCAAACGCTCATGCACATTGTTGATCATGACGGAAGAGATGATGAAAAGCATCGCCACGATCAGGATCACGATGAAATAAACAAACATCAGGACAAAACTATATCCGATTTGCTTGATGAAATTCCGTTTGATCTCATCGTAGTAGGCCGTGCTCAAGGCCACCAGAATGCCGTTCATACAGACTATCGTGAAATAGACACCGATAACGAGCATGAAAAAGGAGAGTGTTCCGTTTTGCCGAGTCACCAAGTCCGTAACCACACCCGACACCGCCGTCCATGCGTATGTGGGCACCACAGACTCGATGAACTCCAAAAGCACTTGCTGTACGCTTTCGCCAAAAAACGAAATGGCGGAGAACAAAGCGATGATCATCGGCACCAACGCAATGAAGATGCGGTATGTCAGTGCGGCTGCCCGCTGGAAAATAATGCCTTTCCCCAAAGACTCAACATAGAAACGCATAGCATCGTACAACGGCACGTGCTGGAATCCGGGCAACGACATCTTCTTCGATTTCCGGATAATCTTCCCGACCACCGGAGCATGTTCCAAATCCGCCCTTGCCGTCTGAATCTTGGTTTTTATCTCGTCAATGCTCCATTTCATTCTTCCTCATATTTCAAATTGAAATCAATCCTCATGTTACCTTTGGACTTATGCTCTTTCTTTTCATTCATCAACAGCACCCGATCAGCCGGAACACCTTGCTTGACCAATTGATTTTTCATAAGATCGAACCATTGCTGTTTGAGTTCACCCTCCTGTTTGGCATTCAATCCGGCATCAGCATGGGGCGTGAGAAAAACCTCCAAATCCATTTCTTTCTTTTCTTTCAAATACTCTGCAATGGCATTCAACTGATGAACATGCTCTATAGTCAACTCTTTGGGCGCGTCCACCGGAATCGATATGGGTTTGAATGTCTCGTCGCCGGCCACCGCTTTGGCGATGAAATCCACGGGCGAGGCTGCAATCTTCACCACCAGATTCAGAAAAGTCTTCCAAATCACTTTTCGGAAGGAAAACTCCGGAGAAGAGACATCGCCTGTCACTGGCAGTTCCATCTTGGCGTGGCCTTTTCGATCCGTAATCACATACATGGCCGCCTTCATTGGAATCTTGGCGGCAGCGGGTTTTATGCTTTTGTCCTTTTTGCCAAACGCCGGTTTATAAATATCCAGCATATTCTGGCTTTCCAGCCAATTGTTTTGAATCGTTATGTCACTGGAAAATTCAAGAAGACCATCCTCCACAGGATAGGCCAGATAATAAAGCGAATACGGATTGAAATCCTTGATATTCAGATTTTTAATGGAAATATTGGCCGCCGCATTCTTCAAATCGAACGGATTAATCTTCGCTTTGCAAACCAATTCGCCCATGGTTCCGAGTTTCGCTTTAATCTGAATCGGCGATGTGTTGTTATTCGAAAGATTATCGGCCTGGATCTGTACACCCGACACCTCAAAATGCTGTGTCTGCGGCGACACCGAATGGTCGGCATACAAAACTTTACCATTGGATACGGACAGTTTCTTCACCAGATACTTGGTAGCAGTGAGATTGGGCTTTTTGGCTATCTCGACTGTTTCGGCAGGCTCAACAGTCGGATTGTTTTTCTTGTCAGATGATTTGGCTGACTTACCTGACATTTTGGAAGATTTGCCAGCAGTTTCGGCTGTTTCGACAAGCTCAACGGCCGAATCGTTATTCTTGGCAGATGATTTGCCGCTTCTCAACCGGCTAAGGGTGGTGCCATCTTCAAACACATCAAAATTCACAATCAGATCCTTAAGGGTGACCTCATCAATCTTGAAGTCCTTTTTACCCAAATCGCCTTTTTCCAGATTCATATCAAACGAAGAGAAGGAAAGAAGTGGTGATTTGTCTTTATTGACTGCTTTGAAGTTACTCAATCCGGCAGTTCCGGAAAACACCATGTCGGTGATGTGCTTCACGCATCCCGAAACATTGGCATCGCCTCGCAACTTTCCAGACAAACTCCCCACATTCAACACTTTCCGCAAGTAGGGCCACGCCATATTCAGCGGAAGCTCATACATTTTCACATGGGCTTCGAAATCGCCTTTCCGGATGTCATATCCGCCTTTCAGCGCAAAATCGCCGCCGTTTCTGAAAGCCGTGGTCATGTTCACACGAGTTAGGCCATGCTTCAGTTTAAGTCGCGGCACCTTGATGTTAACATCTTTAGTGTCGAACTTGCTGCCCATCCGCAAATCCTGGTAAAGCACATCGGCGCTTTTCACATGAATATTACGGATGTCCACCGTCCATTTCTCCTTCTTTTTCTTGGGTTTCGGTTTCTTGTCTTTGGTATAAAAATCGATGATGTCGCTAAAGTTGAACCGATTCCCGTTCTGGATCACCCTGCCCGTTAAATCATTCAACTGTATCTTGTTGATTCGCACTGTTTTACCCAATAGTCGCGGCAATGAAACCCGAACTTTCAATTTGTCAAAATACAAAAAGCGGTCTTTACCGTTCTCCTCTTTCACATCCAGTCCGATAACGGCGACCTTCCCCGTAAGAAAATTAATCCGGACATGCTTGATTGTGGCTTTGCGGTGGCACAGTTCCTCGCTGTGTTTCTCGGCATACGCACGCACAATGGGACCGGCAAAAATACCGGCCAGCAAAATGATGCCAACCAGAACACCCAGTACAATCAACAATATTTTCAGCCACTTTTTCATCGGTTACAGGATCACGGTTTTCAAACTCAAATCCAAACTGGCAATATGATGGGTGAACGCTCCAATGGAGATGAAGTCCACACCTGTTACGGCATAATCGTGCAAGGTCTCATCGGTAATGCCACCGGAGGCCTCCGTTTCCATCTGATGATTCACAATCCGCACGCCCTCGCACACTTGCTCCGGCGTGAAATTATCGAACATGATGCGCTGCACACCGCCATGTGCCAGCACCCGACGCACATCGTCCAAACTGCGGGTTTCCACCTCTATGTTCAAGTGCAACCCCTTTTCTTTTTGATAGGCGATGGCCGCGTCAATGGCTTTCTCAATGCCGCCTGCAAAATCGATGTGATTGTCTTTCAGCATCATCATGTCAAACAACCCGAAACGGTGGTTCTGCGCGCCACCCACTTTGACCGCATACTTCTCAAAAATGCGCATGTTGGGTGTGGTCTTGCGTGTGTCAAGCAGCGTAACTGTCGTGCCCTTCACCATCTCCACATATTTGTGTGTGGTGGTGGCAATGCCGCTCATGCGCTGCATGAAGTTGAGCACGGTGCGTTCCGCCGTGAGCATCTTTTGCGCCGAACCCCGCAACCGGAAGACGATGTCGCCCTTATGGATAACATCTCCGTCGTTCATGTACTGCTCCATTTGGATGGTGTCGTCCACCTGGCGGAGCACCTCGCGCGCCACATCGACACCGCAGAGAATGCCGTCCGCTTTCACCAATAATTTCATTTCGCCCTGCACATTTTCAGGAATGCATGACAAGGAAGAATGATCCCCATCACCGATATCTTCGGCCAAGGTCATCTTGATCAATTGTTGGATTTCTTCGCTGATTTTCATTTGTTTACAATAATTTCGGGTGTTTCAATTACATTACTGCGATGCAACGCCCTGTCAACCAGGCAACAGGACAACTTTATCGTATCGTAAGTGGAAAAATAGTTATTGATGTATGTCAGTATGGTGATATCGCCCTCGATAGACTCAGGCAGGTTCTCGCTCAGTCGGGGAATGCGGGCGTGCAGCGGAGTGGGCAACTCCACCAGCACCCATTCGCCATGCTGTTTTTCATAATAATCGATGAAGAAATTGTAGTAATACAGGGAATCCTTGGAAAAAACGCCCGTAGTGTCGGCATCGTTCAAACCAACATCCCCATCGCCATCTTGGAAATGCACGGTAAGGTTGGCCTGATTGTCCACGCCCGTGCCGTCATCCACCTTTTCAAATCCCACAAATTCAATGTATGGGATTTCAGAAAAGGGTTCGGGTCGGGGGCAGCCGCACAGCAAAAGAGGCAGGATTCCGATCAACAACAATTTCTTCATCTGATATATAAAGTCCTAATCCATAATGACATGCACACCATTCACAAAGTCGATGGACTTTTGGATAAGCTCGTGCATGTAGGTGTCGTTCTCCACAAACGGGACAAACTCACGATAGGCGGCCACAAAATCCTCAATGAACGGGGAGGATTTGAGCGGGCGGCGGAACTCGAGAGCTTGTGCGGCGTTAAACAGCTCAATACCCAGTATTTTCTCCACATTGTTGACCACCAAATAACACTTGGTAGCGGCATTGGCACCCATGCTCACATGGTCTTCCTGGCCTTGTGACGACTCGATGGAGTCGGTGGAGCAAGGCATCGTGAAGGCCTTGTTCTGGTTCACGATAGAAGCGGCGGCATATTGCGGAATCATGAAGCCGGAGTTGAGGCCGGGGTTCTTCACGAGGAAGGAGGGCAGTTCGCGCTTGCCAGCAATAAGTTGATAGATACGGCGTTCGGAAATGTTGCCCAGCTCAGCCATAGCGATGGAGAGGAAATCAAGCACCAGGGCCAGCGGCTGGCCGTGGAAGTTACCGGCAGACACCACGATATCCTCATCCGGAAACACGGTAGGGTTGTCGGTCACGGAGTTGATTT
>DGGS01000107.1 GCA_002392325.1 Bacteroidales bacterium UBA3868 | reverse complement strand
CTATCTCTGTGGCAATTTCCGCATAACGGTTCACCTCTTCCATCAAATTCTTGCCATACCCGCCGCTGAAGATGTATTTGCGCTTTCCACCGTTGTTCTCTTGTATAAGACCGCTGTCAATCTGGTTCACTACATTGTAATAGTCGTCCAACCCTACGTATGGTACCAGTTGTGAGTTGACTTGGATGTATGAAGTTCCTCCTTCACGGGTGTAGAACTCCGCGTGTCGTGGGTCAACCTCCACATCACTGGCGTTGACAATCTTGGTGTAGGTTTGGTCTTCGTCGCCTGATGCCTTCGGCATGACGAAAATGACCTCCACACCGCTAAGCGACAGCCCCTTGGTGAGTCCATAGCAGGCTGTACCCAAACCTCCTGAAATATGCGGTGGAAATTCCCACCCGAACATGAGTACCTTCATATTCCTGTACTTTATTTGGTTTTCTAATAATGTTCAATTCTCCATTTCATGTAGAGTAGTGCTGCCACGCTCCATGCTTGTGAAATACAGCCATTGGGTTTATGAGGCGGGTCTCCGTCTGTGATTTCAGCAATGGTGGAGATACCATAGCTGGTCATGCAGTTATCGAATTTGTACAATATCCGTTGCAAAACGGGAATGGCAGATTTCTGATATACTGCCAGCATACCGTCCGTGAACGGGAACAGCAGCCATATCCAGCAAGTGCCTTGGTGGTATGCCGCATCGCGCGCGGCCTGGTTGCCGAAATAGTGTCCCTTGTATTCGGGATCGTTGGGCGAGAGAGAACGAATACCCTTGTCGGTAAGCAACTCCTCGCAAGTGCGCTTCAGAATCAATTGGCGAATCTTTTCGCTGATGGGTGAGTATGGTAAAGAAGTGGCAATCATCATGTTGGGCCTTATCTGGAAATTCTTGTAGTCGCCGTTCACGTAATCGGCCAGATAACCGATCTCTTTCGACCAAAATGTGTCTTTGAACACAGTCGGAAAATCCTGTACCATCGGCTCCCAATCGTAAATGAAGTCGCTGTCTTTGGCAAGGCGTGCCATCTCCAACGCGAATTTCACCGCATTGTACCACAAGGCGTTAATCTCCACTTGGCAACCTGTGCGAGGGGTTACTGGACGACCGTCAATAACAGCATCCATCCAAGTGAGCGCGAGTCCTGGACCGCCGGCATAAATCAAGCCGTTGTCCAACATGCGGATGTTGTTGAGCGTACCATGGCGGTAGGCACTGAGAATTCGTTTCATCGTCCCGCCATACTCTTTCCAAATCTTCTTTTCGGTGTGTGTGATCTGTGCATATAGCTGTAATGTACGGAAAAACCAAAGCGGCGCATCTACAGAATTGTAGGCGGCATTGGCTCCGGAGCCGATGTTGGGGAACAAACCTTCGTTCATGTCCTCAATCATGGAATCCATGATTTCCTTGCACAGTTCGTGTTTGCCCAAAGCCAGCGTCAAACCGGGCAGCGCAATGAATGTGTCGCGACCCCAACGCCCGAACCAAGGATAACCGGCAATTACTTCCGTTTTGCCGTTGCGCTTTACAATAAACTGATCTGCCGCGTTTTGCAGACAGTTAAAGAACGATGAACGGGAGGTGTGCTGCTTGATGTCATCTGTATATAACTTTGCAATATTCTCCGTCTTAATGGGTTCCGTTCCAATGGTGATGAACAGCTCCTTGTCTTTCACTTCGGCGGTGAAACTGCCCGGTGTGTACAGGTCTTCCACGCCTTCGTATCCGCGGTTCAGTTCCTCTTCGTATTCCACATTGTAGAACCAGTCGGGATGATGCTGATAAGTGATGGGGGAGGAGCATTGCAGATAAACGGGCGTGTAGTTATCATATAGACAGAACCCGACACCATTCTCCACGCTTTCGAATTGAGTGTTGACTTGGTCGTTGGCGTGCGTCAGCTGGTGAATACTGCGGAAAGCCAAAAGCGGTTGGAACTGGAAGGATGCGGAATCATAATTATCCAACATCGTGTATTTTATGATGAGCCGATCTGAATTTTTCAGAAAGATGATCTCTTTCGTGAAATTGAATTTTCCAACACGATACAGATAAGTCGGTATGCCGTCTGCGGTAAACTGTTGTAGATATTTGTTGCCTTTAGGATTGATGATGCCGCCCTTGAACTGGTTCATGCTGAGATGGAAATCCATGTTGTTTACAATGATGGTCTCATTGAGGTTGGAAACCAGTACATGACGTTCATGGTCTATGCGATCCTGCGGTGCGATAAACAGGCCGTGATACTTGCGGGTATTGAGCCCGACCAGTGTCGTATTGGCAAATGCACCCGTATGGCTGCAACGCAGAATCTCTCTGCTTTTGGAAAAATTGATATTGACGAGTTGCTCCTTGTCAAATTCTATATAGCTCATTTCTAATGTTTTTTCTGATTTAATCCTAAATGGAGTTTAATATGTTGACGGCAGCGGCCCGGGCATCTTGAATGGTGTCGTTCACGCTTGACGGGCGTTTGCATGCGCCTGCCACAAAAAGGCCATCTTGCTCGGTAAAGTTATCGTATAAATGCTCTGATTTGCTTTGGGCGAATCCATACAGTCCGTCAATACCGGCAGACTTGGCCAGTTGTTTGGTGCCTTCGGAGGCGCACATGCCCACCATCAGCACGAGCAGGTCCGTGTTGAGGTTCAGCGGCAGGCCCATCAGCGTGTCTTCGGCTTTGATTTGCACACGG
>DGGS01000191.1:3983-5994 GCA_002392325.1 Bacteroidales bacterium UBA3868 | reverse complement strand
CGGACAGGAACTGCTTGGCGCCGTTGGCGATGACCTGGTCGATGGCCTTGGTCGGGAACGGCCACAGCGTAATAGGACGAACCAAACCGACCTTGATGCCTTCGGCGCGTGCCAGTTCGATGGATTTCATGCAGATACGGGCAGCGGAGCCGTAAGCCACGAACAGATACTCGGCGTCATCGCATTGGATGGCCTCGTAGCGGGCGTCTTCTTCCTCGCATTTTCTGTATTTGGCTTGGATGCGGTCGTTGATGGCCTCTTGCTTGAGCGCTTCGAGTTCAAGAGAAGTCACAATTCTATGTTTGCCGGTGGAACGGTGGCCGGTGGCAGCCCACGGGCAGTTTTCTTCAATGTATTCGTTGGTCCAGCGCGGTTTGTAGTCATCAACCATCACTTTCTCCATCACCTGACCGATCACACCGTCAGAGAGGATGGCAACCGGGTTTCTGTATTTGAAAGCCAAGTCAAAACCGAGTTCCACAAAGTCGTACATCTCCTGTACGGAGGCGGGAGCCAGCGTGATCAGACGGTAGTCACCATGACCGCCGCCCTTGGTTGTCTGGAAATAGTCGGACTGTGAGGGTTGGATGGTACCCAGACCAGGGCCGCCACGCACCACGTTCACGCACAAGGCGGGAAGCTCGGCGCCAGCGATATAGGACAGACCTTCCTGCATCAGGGAGAAACCGGGGGATGAGGAGGAGGTCATAACGCGCTTGCCGGCAGCAGCGCCAGCATATACCATGTTGATGGATGCTAATTCACTTTCGGCCTGAAGAACAACCATGCCGGTTGTCAGATATGGTCTTTCAGCCATAAGATGCTCGAGCACTTCGCTCTGCGGCGTGATGGGATATCCGAAATAACCGTCGCAACCACAGCGGATAGCAGCCTCAGCAATGGCTTGATTACCCTTCATTAATTTTAATTCTTTTGCCATTTTTACTAAGTTGTTTAGTTGTTAATTTTAATAATGATTCTGATTTGTAAGTTGTGGACGGATTATTCCTTTGCGCGATACACTTCGATGACGCCGTCAGGACAGATTACCGCACAGCTGGCACAGCCGACGCAGGCGTCCTCATTTGTCATCTCCAGGTAATTGTAACCCTTCGCGTTCACATGTTTGGAAAGTCCGATGCACTGGTTGGGACATCCCGTGATACAGACACCGCAACCTTTGCACTTTTCCGTGTCAATGATTAAAGCTCCTTTAAATGCCATAATTTTGTGATTTAACTAGTTATTAATTATGTTGTTGTTTGTTGTAGATACTTTTACATAAAGTTTGCAAATGTACGATTTTTTTTGCAATTGCGCAATAGATTCATAATTTCAAAAAAAATATTAAATGAAGGCAGGGATTCAAAAAAAAGTGTATTTTTGCAGCCGTTAACTGATGGGGCATTAGCTCAGTTGGCTAGAGTGTCTGACTGGCAGTCAGGAGGTCACGGGTCCGACTCCCGTATGCTCCACAAAAACAAACGCTTACTTTACCAGGTGAGCGTTTTTTTTTGTATCTTTGAGGCATATTTTTTAAACTTGTACAGCCAAGTGTTATCAATGTTAATTATTTGTTTCTTATGAAAAAAACGATACTTTTTCTGCTGCTCCTTGTCGCCATAGCGGGATCACTGCGCGCCCAACGCGTCTATTCCACCAACTACAAATCCGAAGCCGATGTGAAAGTTTATGTGACCGAATACCGCCCCGAAGCGGATATCATCGTCTATAAGACCAAGTACAAATCGGATGCCACCGACAATAAGGGTATATGGTATTTCACGGAATACAAGAGCTAAGCCAAAAAAATCATCTATTTCACCGACTACCGTTCCGAGGCGGACATCAAGGTGTATTTCACCCAATACAAGAGTGAGGCGGGGTGGAAGAACAAATCGAAACAGCACCTCTTGTACTAACGGAGACAGACATAAAAAAAACACCTGCAAGGCAGGTGTTTTTTCATTTGTGGGAACTACTAGATTCGAACTAGTGACCCCCTGCTTGT
>DGGS01000191.1:0-3943 GCA_002392325.1 Bacteroidales bacterium UBA3868 | reverse complement strand
GACCCCCTGCTTGTAAGGCAGGTGCTCTGAACCAGCTGAGCTAAGCTCCCTTTGCTCTAAAGCGCTGCAAAGATAGTTTTTTTTCTTAATACTACACAGCTTGCGGGCATTTTTTTGTAAATATTTGAAAACTATTGCATTACAACTGAATTCCAGCACAAATATTCACAAATTGAGGATGTTTCCCTTCTTTGTTTTGGAAGAAATTCTGTATGGAATAGCGATAGTTGACTCCCAGTAATATCGGACCAAGCTTGAAATCAAAACCGCCAGTGACAAACACCTGATTGGTGTTCAGGGACTTCTTGTTGTATCCGATGCTGTTGTCCGCAATCTTCACCAACGGCTGATAGATAATACCGGCATGCGGAAGGAATGTGACCGCCTTGCTAACAGGCACATTTCCAACCACTTTAACGGGAATTTGCAGATAATGAGTGGTGGCACTCTGGTCATGGAAAAGCGTTGTCGTGTCCGTGATATAATAATCGTACACTCCCTTCAGGAAGGTGTAACCGAAACCGACTTCGCCAAAAACATAGCGGCCGGCACGGAAGAAAACGCCGAAATCGGCATTCCCGGAACCGCTTAAAAAGTCTCCGTTAACGGAGTATTCACGGACGGTTGGAAAACTAGTCCCGATTTTGACGCCATATTGGTACCACTTGTCTTGGGCGTTGGCCATAAGCACCATGACGGTCAAAAGGGCAAACAACAGAATTCTTTTCATATTACAGGTTCTTTGGTGAGTCGTTATCAGGTCCTTTTTCTTTGTTTTTTTCTTTTGCGGGGTCGTTCTGAGTGTTGAACTGGTTCATGGTACGCTGCAGTCCTGCGGTGGCAAACGACAGGCACGCTTCGGCGGCTTTCTCTATGCACGGTTCCACGAGTTTCAGTTCCTCGCTGTCAAAACGCCCCAAAACATAGTCAACTTGATACCCCTGGGCGAAGTTCTTACCAATTCCGCAACGCAACCGCGGGAAGTTGGCATGCCCCAGCATCTCGATAATGTTGTTCAGGCCGTTATGCGAACCGCCACCGCCCTTGGGTTTGATCTTGAAACTGCCCACCGGCAAATCCAAATCGTCGCAAACCACCATGCAGTGGTCAGCGGGCGCATCCTCGGCAGTGAGCCAATACTTAACCGCTTTGCCACTCAAATTCATATAGGTGGTGGGCATCAGCATTACCAGCGTGCGGCCCTTGTACATGGCGCGTGCCACATACGCCAACTTGTCCACCTTGAACTCCGCACCCAACTTCTTGGCCAAGGCGTTCACCACCTCAAAACCGTAGTTGTGGCGCGTGCCGGCATATTTCTGCTCGGCATTGCCCAATCCCACAATCAGATATTTCTTGTCATTCATCTTTTGCCTCCTCCATTTCAGTTTCTTCCGTCATATTGACGAAAAAGGTGAAATTCACTTTCCCGTAGTTGCGGTGCTCATAAAACTTCGGATGCGCGGAAAAATCGTGATACTTCGAGTGTTCCATCACCAACCAGCCATCCGGGTTCAGCAGTCCGTTGTTGAACACATTGTCGATGATTTTCTCGATGCCTTCCATCTCGTAAGGCGGGTCGGCAAAGATGATGTCAAACTTCTGCCGGCAGGCGGCCGTGTAGGCGAAAGCATCCTGACGGATAACCGCAACATTCTGATATTGCAGTTTTTCGATGGTCTTCTTGATAAAGTTGGTGCAACGCTGGTCCGAGTCAACCGCAATGACGGATACAGCGCCGCGCGAGGCGAACTCGTAGGAGAGGTTTCCGGTACCGGAAAACAGGTCCAACACCTTCACCCGGTCGAAATAGAAATAGTTGTTCAGAATGTTGAACAGACTCTCCTTGCCCATGTCGGTCGTGGGCCGCACAGGAAGATTGTCTGGCGCGATAATCTGCCTGCCTCTGTTCTTGCCGCTGATGATTCTCATATCCTATAATAAAACAACCTTCTCGTGATACTTCATCAGGAGGTCGTTAAGTTTCTTGTTGGGTTTGTTGAAATAATGCACGAAAAGAGTGGGGGTGTTCATCACAAACTGCTGCATGCAGTTCAAGGTGTAATACAAAACATCCACATTCTCCGTACGGGTGAGGCGGTTCACAAAGGAGGGCTCGCCGCCGTGTGTGGCTATAACATCCACATAGTGGTCATTGACGGACAACAGCATGGCCTCGGACTCGCCCTTCTCACACAGGAAACGGTAAAGCAGCGTACCCTCGCTGATAAAGTGCGGGATGCACGGAAGATGGTTTATGGTATCATACTCGTTCTGGGTAAGAAAGTATAGCGAGCGGTAATGCCCCAGTTGGTCGCTGAAATGCTGGCCGTAATGGGTGATGTCGAACTGCATGTTCAGATAATCCTTCGCTTTGGCCTCGTCATAAATCACATCCGGCACCAACATGGGCACATGCGTGCCCACGATAATGTCAATGGGTTGCGGGGTCGCGGTCTCCATGCCGAAAAACTCCGGCGCCTTGGTGGTAAGCAGAACATTCTCACCCGCCGGAACATCATGGCGTTCCACCTTCCCGTTATCGTTCACTTTAAAAAGTGAAAATCCATTCGGGGTCAGCCGAATGGATTTTTTATAGTAATTGGATAATGTCGTGTCCATAGATTACTCCCAACTGCCTGCTGTGCTGGCTTCGGTGAGAGAACCCATGTAAAGGTCACCATACTGGGCTTTGTACTGGTCTTCCTCCGCCAGGTTGTTATAGAAAATCTTGTTCCAGAATTTGGTGAACACACCAGCGTTTTCCGGTGTAATACTGCGGTCCATGTTCACAAGAATCTGGTCTTCGGAGACATCAATTCTGTAAACCGGGATCTCGTAAGTTTTGGAAGCGATGGAACCTGTCTGGATTTCATACTTCTGCTTGTCGCTATACGGGATATACTGGAAGTTCTTGTAGTTCTCCTTGGTCAAATTGGGATCCAGTTCCAGCATCTTGTCGATGGCGGGGATCTTCACCACTTTCTTCTGGATGAGACCGAGTTTGAAGGCCTGCTCCTGACTCATGGTGTCGGGGAAGTTACCTACGGTCTTCTCCACTTCCACCTGACCATTCTTGACGAAATCTACCAGACTGTCAATGTCGGAAGCGTATTTCTTATAGACATTTTTGTAGATGGTCTGCGCGCAACGGATGGTTTTGAGGTTCGTCACGTTGGCAGCTTTGCGGTCCTCGTAGGTTTGTCTGAACTTTTCGGGGCGCATGATGCTTCGTGCGGCGAAAATAGCCAGGATAACGACGAGGATTACCAAAAGGGTACTGATTAAGGTTCTGGTTTTCATAACTTTTATATGTTTTTATTTCTTAATTATCACGCTAAAAATAAGCAGGCAAAAGTAGTAAAAAAAAAGATTGGTTGCGCATAGTTTGAAAAAAAAACTGCAACGCAACCGCTCAGAATGTGATACGGTGGATACCCGGTTCATACTTCGCCTCCACCAACTGCCTGATTCGCTGATAGTCACCGGGATTTTTCACAAAATCCAGTTTGGCCGTCTCCACCAACAGGATCGGGATCTGCGTCTGCTGCTTGAAATATCCTATATAACTGTCCTGTATGCTGTTAAGATATTCTGCCGTGATGTCTTTCTCGTACTCGCGTCCGCGCATGGCAATGTTGCGCAGCAGGTGCTCCGCATCATTATATAAATATAGGATGAGTTTCGGTTTGGGCAAAAATGAAGATATGGTGTCAAAAACATTCTTGTACAAATTGTACTCATCGGCAAGGAGGTTGTTCTTGGAGAAAATGATGCACTTGTCGATGAAATAGTCGCCGATGACAAAATCCTTGAACATGTCGCGGGCTGTCAGCAAGCTACGGAGTTGCTGGTAACGGTCCATGAGGAAGGTCATCTCCACAGGGAAGGCATAATGCACGGGGTCCTTATAGAATTTGGGCAGGAAGGGGTTGTCGGCGAA
>DGGS01000023.1 GCA_002392325.1 Bacteroidales bacterium UBA3868 | reverse complement strand
ATTCGCTTACTCGAAAAGACGGGGAATTGTTCCTGAACATCAACAACTGGTGTGACAATTCCAAAGTGTCAGAACTCGGCAACGACAAATTGGTGCTTTCAGACGACAGAAGCATCATTGATGCCGGATATGGATATACATTTAAAAAGCAATAATACATCCACACCCAATCCATTCCTCCTGTACCCTTTACCCTTGCACCGAGCACCCTTGCGCCGTGTACCGTGCACCCTTTACCTCTTTCACCCAATATTTTCCTCGCACGCTTCCCGTATCGGGCACTCGTCGCAATGCGGTTTGCGGGCGGTGCAGATATAGCGTCCGTGCAGCAGCAGCCAGTGGTGCGCGCGTGAAATGTATTCTGTTGGAAACAGCTTCACCAGTTGTTTTTCCACCGCGTCTGGGGTAGGCGCATCCTTAACAAGCCCGAGCCGGTGCGCCACGCGGAACACATGTGTGTCAACGGGCATGGCGGCCTGCCCGAAGGCGAAAGCCAGCACCACATTGGCGGTCTTGCGTCCCACGCCCGGCAAAGAGGTAAGCTCTTCCATAGTGGCGGGGACTTCGCCGCCGAAGTCGCTGACCAGCATCTTGCTCATCGCGGACAGGTGCGCGGCCTTGCTGTTGGGGTACGACACGGACTTGACAAAGGAAAGGATTTCCTCCACAGATGCCTTGGACATCTCCAAAGGGGTGGGGTAGGCCTCAAACAGGGCCGGTGTTACCATGTTCACCCGTTTGTCGGTGCACTGTGCCGCCAGCATGGTGGCCACCAACAGCTGGTAAGGGTTTTTATATTGCAGCTCCGACTGCACATCGGGCTGGTTTTTCTGGAAATAGTCTAAGAGGAAGGATATCTTTTCTTTTTTTCGCATAGCAATTCAAAATTTGGTTGGCAAAGATATCATCATAAAATTGTTGCAATACGGTGCGGCAAAGATACGCAGAAATTCTGAATTTGGAGAATTGCCTTTTTGTTTTAAAATATCTGTATTTTTGCACCATAAAAACAGAATATGAAAAAAATTTTGATTTCTGGGCTTTTATCCGTGATGTTACAAGCTTGTGCTATTATTCATACACCTGGTTTTAACAGCGGCTATAAACGATTGACGTACGAGGAGAAAGAGCAAATTCACTTCGTGAGTTCAGTAAATGAAATTCCCCATCAAAATGATGGAAGAATTATGGCCATTACAGCTAACCAACTAACCGAAATGCTGAATAATAATGATAAAACGCTTCTTTACTTATGGTCTCCTCACTGTTCGAGCAATGTTTGCGTTTCTTTGAAAAATATTCAAGATTTTTGCGACAAAGCAAATATCCATTTATATGTTTTAACTGAGTATTATACAGACGCATTCTTGCAGAACAAACTCTTATCAAATCCAATGTTGAGTGTCAATGAGTTTTATTATAAGACCAGTTACTGCAATCTATATATGAAACGGTTTCTCTCTGAACTGATGCCGAAAGAGCGAAAGCAAAGCGTTTCATATAATCGTTTCTTACTGTTCTTAAATGGACAATATAGTCAATCGTATGAAAAAATTGAAGAAATAGATATGTTTCGATTGCAATAATTTTTTCCCAAAAAATGCCCAACACCCATATAATTTGAATGCTTTATTTGACTGTATTAATAGAAGTACAAAGCACTATAGGAAACAATGAATGACCTGCAGGTATTAGGAAAAAACAACTTGAGCAATTTGCGTGCCGTCTGAGGGATGCTGTCGTGAGAAAATCAAAAACGTCGCACGGCAACCGGGGCGGCACGGAATCAAAGGATGCCCCAGCAGGAAACATCATCCTTGATGTTTTATCGGACATAAGATGTTTTAAAATATCTGTATTTTTGCACCATAAAAACCTGTGATTTGTATCGTTTTGTAAATCAAATAAATAGATGCATATCCCGTTAGAAAAATTCGATAAAATCGGGCGCTTGCAACATTTCTTCAGCATTTTTTCCTACTCTGTACCCCAACTGATGGTAAGCATATTCACTTTGCTTGTCCCCAATAAGCAATATGCTGACCTGACACCGATGAACTACCCACCCAATAACCCGTTTCTTGTGTTTTAACGCATTTGCCAAAGTGGCGGAAAACCGGACATATAAGTTTTTGTGCATTTGTAAATGGCTTGTTTGGCCTGCCGTAGAACAATAAAAGCAAAGCAGCGGCAATCTCTTGTCGCTGCTTTGCTTTCGGGCGGCAGGTCGGATTCGAACCGACGACCCACGGAACCACAATCCGGTACTCTAACCAACTGAGCTACAACCGCCATGTTTGGTGTCTCAGAAAGACGGCTGCAAAAATACATTTTTTTTCGATACCTGTGTTGCGTTTGAATATTTTTTTTCTATTTTTGCTTTCCCGTTATAGCTAATGCTTGCTCTCCAATTCTAATACGCTCTCGTGAATGCCTCTATGATAAACCGTTTGCCGCAAATGTTTTTTGTTGTTTTATTGGATGTCAAGCAAATATATTCTGGATTTTTGCGTTAGAAAAAAGTAAGTGCACAAAAACAATACTATATGAAGACATTGAAGTTAGAATCTGAAGTGTTGGTGTATGAGGATCGCGACGAGATCCCTGAGGATATAATGCGTTTGTTAGTCCAGGCCGAAGACGCCGCCACAAGGGCGTATGCGAAATATTCCAACTTCCAGGTTGGGGCGGCAATCCTGTTAAACAACGGGGAGGTGGTGACGGGCAGCAATCAGGAGAATGCCGTTTATCCATGCGGATTGTGTGCGGAACGCACCGCCGCATTCGCCGCATCCTCCCGCTTCCCGGAAGTGCCTTTTCATACCATTGTGGTGACGGCCATCAACCCCGTGTCACCGCTTACCCAACCCGTGTCCCCGTGCGGCAGTTGCCGCCAGGCCTTGTATGAGTATGAGCAGAAATTCAACCAACCCATCGAGGTGGTGCTCTCCGGACAGTCGGGACCAGTGTATCGTTTCCGCTGCGTGGCCGATCTGCTCCCATATACTTTCCATGCTGGTTTCCTGCCGTAATCGGGTCTGTTCATAACTTTATCCGTTCTGTTTTTCCGAACTGATTTCTTTTTTATAGATATTTGCCCCCGAATATCTATAAAAACTCTCTTTATTTTAATTTATGGAAAACAAGCCAGTTACAGAAAGCAGACCGGCAAAATCTTTGTCATATAATCGCGTTGAATCCACTTTGGGCACCACGGGCAAGGTGACCCCCCAAGCGGTCGAGTTTGAGTCGGCCGTGCTCGGTGCATTGATGATCGATGATAATGCCGTGAGCAACATCCTCGATTTCCTTTCCGCTAAAATGTTTTATGTGGAAGCCCATCAGCATATCTTCTCCGCTATTGAGAAACTCTTTATGCTGGCACAACCCATTGACTTGCTTACCGTGACGAACCAGTTGAGGAAAGATAAGCTTCTTGAAGTGGTTGGCGGTGCTTCGTATCTGGCGTCCCTGACCAACCGCGTGACATCCTCCGCCAACATCGAGTATCATGCCCGCGTCGTGATGGAGAAGTTTGTGGTGCGCGAATTGATCCATAATTGCAATGATATTATCACAGACTCCTATGACGAGTCAAACGATGTGCTGGATCTGCTGGATAAGGCAGAGGAAAAGATATTTAATATTGTAGAGAACAATTTCAAGCGCGACAGCAAGCCGCTGCATCAGGTGGTGAGCAGCGCCATCGAAAATTTGGAATCTATCCGGGAGAATGCCGATGACCTCCAGGGCGTTCCCTGTGGATTGCGCTCCATAGATGAAAAAACCGGCGGTTGGCAGAAATCCGATCTCATCATTGTCGCTGGTCGTCCCGGTATGGGTAAAACCTCCTTCGTGCTTACCATTGCCCGCAACTCGGCCCTCGAGTATAATAAGCCCGTAGCCCTGTTCTCCCTGGAGATGTCGGCGGAACAACTCGTGCACCGACTCTTCTCTATGGAATCCGGTGTGCCGTCAGATCACATTTCCAAAGGGAATCTGTCTGAAGCGGAATGGATTAAACTGATGGAAAATGTGGGGAAATTACAGAGCGCCAACTTGATTATTGATGATACTCCCGCCCTTTCCGTGTTTGACCTCCGCGCCAAATGCCGCCGTCTGAAACACAAACAGGATATCCAGTTGATTATCGTGGACTACTTGCAATTGATGCGAGGCGGCAATGATTCCATGAATAAAACCGGTAACCGTGAGCAGGAAATCAGCTTCATTTCCAGATCTTTAAAAGCATTGGCCAAGGAATTGAATGTGCCGGTGATTGTCCTGTCGCAGTTGAATCGCGCTGTGGAAACCCGTGGCGGAAGCAAACGCCCGATGCTGTCCGACTTGCGTGAATCCGGCTCTATTGAGCAGGATGCCGATATGGTGCTCTTCCTGTATCGTCCGGAGTATTACTCGATAGATCAGTTTGAGGATAATACTCCCTCCGCCGGCCTTGCCGAAATTATGTTTGAGAAGAACCGTCATGGCTCTACGGGCTCAGTGCGCGTGCGATTCATAAGCCGAAATACACGCTTCGTGGATATGGAACAACCTTATATGGAAGGGCAGGAGCAGACATTCACGGATAACATGCTTTTGAAACCCAATACGAATTTCGATGTCCTGCTGGATAGTAGTATGAATGATGACGCGGGACCGGCCGACTCCGGCGCCACAGACAACTATAACGAGTCCGATCCGGAAAAACTCGGTGGGGACTTTCCATTCTAATCTCTGAAAATACGGTTATAATGAAGAAATTGTCGATGGATGAACTGAACCGGATTACGCCGGAACAGTTCAAAGAACAACAGAAGATTCCGCTTGTGGTGGTGTTGGACAGTATCCGTAGCATGAACAATGTGGGTTCTGTTTTCCGCACTTGCGACGCTTTCAAGGTGGAGAAACTCTATTTGTGCGGCATTACCGCCTGCCCTCCCAACAAGGAGATCAGCAAGACAGCTCTGGGCGCCACCGAGAGCGTGATATGGGAATATGCGGAAGATGTGGTGCAACTGGCCCAGCGCTTGCAAAAAGATGGCTATAAGGTGTTTGTTGTGGAACAGGTTGACGAGTCCGTGATGCTGCAGGATATTGCCTTTCAAACGGAAGATAAAATCGCCGTCATTGTCGGCAATGAGGTTTTTGGCGTGGATGAGCGTCTTCTTCCCGTATGCGATGGCGCAATTGAAATCCCTCAGTTCGGCACCAAGCATTCGTTGAATGTCACAATCGCCGCCGGCATCGTCATCTGGGAGATTGCCAAGCAATACTTGAAACTTGAAAACTGAAAAATTTCCCCGTTTGTTTCCTAAAACGCGTATCCGATAGCAATCTTGATGCCATTGGACCATCGGAACGGACGCCGGGTGTTCTTGAACCACTCCGGATTGATCCAGGTGCCGTAATTGTATCGTGTGGGATCAAAGATGGGGATGGCATAATCGACGCGGAACACCAGGAAGTTGAAGTCCAAGCGTATTCCTACACCAACATCTACGGCCAGTTCCTTATAAAAACGAGAGATGGAGAACTCGGCATTCGGCATGTCTTCGCTTTCGCGTGCCAACCAGATGTTTCCTATATCGCTGAAAATGCCATATTTGAATGATTTGTAGATGGTCCCCCTGTATTCCAGGTTCCATTCGATTTTAATGTCTCCGGTGTACAAACTGTCTTTACCATGCTCGTATGATCCGGGACCGAGCCCACGGTATCCCCAACCACGCATGCTGTTGCTCGTACCCAGATAAAAACCGCGCTCATACGGGATGTAGGAATCCTTGTCCAAGGGGATGATGGCTCCGGCGGAAAGCCGGGTGGCAAAGGAGTTGTTCTTGTTGATCTTGTAGGTGTAATTCCAGGTGAACTCAACCTTCTCGAAGGTGGAGTATCCGTAACCCAAACTGTCCAAGGAGTTTTTGCTGATGATCCATCGCTCGTCGGGGGAGAAAAGCGCGTTGAGTCCTTTGAGGAACAGTCCTGATGATTCGAAATTCAACGAAATGCGCATGTTGTGCCGATTCCGTGTCACATCGAAGGGAACCAGGTAATTCATGCTGTATTTGAACGAAAGCAGGAAGAACTTGCCGAACTTGTGCTGGTAGGATTCGGGGTAGTTGTCGTAATTCAGCACGCGCGCAGCCCGGCGGTCGCTGTTGTTGATGGTGCTGATGTCAATGGGACTTACACTATGGTTGAGATAGTAACTCGGACTCCAGTTGTAGGTCATGCCAATATTGTACATCAACCGGCGGTACAGTCCTGAATAATTGACACTGGCATTCACACTGGTGCTGTATCGGATGCCGGTTTCCTTTTGCGTTTTGTTGAAAAGGAACAGTTTCGGGAATGCCAAAGACGCGCTGATACCGAATTCGGGATAGGCGTATGTGGTGTTGTGATGGAAAAGATTATTCAAGGAATAGTAGAAATAACCGCCCGAAACATTGATGAGCAGGTGCTCGGCGCCTTTGAAAATGTTGCGGTTCAGATACGAGAAAGAAATGGCCGATTTGTCGTTACGAAGGTCTATCTGTCCCCCGATACTGTGAATTTTCATAGGGGTGAGGCGGATATAGGTGTCCAACACACCGGTTTTCTTCACGGTGTCCAGCATCTTTTCGTTTTCCTTGTATTCGATGTTGTAATAACTGAAATTGTCCAACTGACTGATGGATTGGCTTGTCCTCCGGCGCACAGTTTGGGAGTAGGGTACGCCCCGTTTGCTGTATATGGTGTTGGCCAGTGTGCCGTAATGGAAGTCCTTCAGGGGCTTGTCCATCCAGTTGAGATGCGGGGTGATGAAATAGTATCGTGTGGAATCCCTCTTGTTTCGGGCGCGGAACTTCACCGTGTCCTGAGGGATTGAGGCGGTCGCCGTCGTGAAATTCGGCAAGATGTATGCGTTCCTGTAGGTGTATTTGTACAAATATCGGGAAGCGTTGTCGTTCTTGGGCACTTTCAAGATGATCTCAAGCGAGACCGTATGCGGGTTGAGTTGCAGCGAGTCCACTGGCGGATCGTAGGAAACCTCACAGCTGATAATGGATTTCTCCACATAATAATATCCTTCGTCCCGAATCAGGTTGATGATCCGGGTGAGCTCGTCCGAGATAACTTCCTCGTTGTATTGCATGCCTTCGGAAATGAGGCACGCGTCTTTGTTCAATATGACAATCTTTTTGTATTCGGGAATGTCAATGTTGTACGAGACGCTGCTGATGAAATAGGGCTTGTTGGCGGTTACCAAGTAATTGGCCCTCACCTTTTTAGGGTCTTTCTTCTGAGGAATTACTTTATAGGACACATCTGCGTCAAAGTATCCCTTCTGCTTCATGACGATTTTAAGCTGGTCGATGGATTCTTCAATCTTGGAAGAGTCCAGTAATACGGGCGGTTCACCTGCTTTCTCGCGAAGCCATTTCCTCATTTTAGTGTCCGTCAACTCGCCGGTTTTCTTGTCAACCTTGGGTTGCCCCATGGCGTATAGTCTTGGTTTAATGAGAAATACGGTTAGGAAACGGGTGTTGGGTATGGGGCGGCAATAGGACTTAAGGTCGTCATCAAGGTCTGCGCTTGAGGTGCCTTTCACATCCACATTGTTGCGGAGCAGCATGCGCTGGTTTCCGGTGAGCACCCGTGTCGGGTTGCAGGCGGAAAGCAGCAGTGCGGCTGTCATCAGCAGAAATGGGAGTAGTCCTTTTCTCATGCTCGTTAGTTTTTGCCTTTAATGGGGAAGAAGATGTACTCGATGCAGAGTATGACGAAGGCGGTTAGGGTGGTGTTGCCCACAATGGCCAGCAAGGTGTGTCCGAAATTGCGGAAAGATGCGGTTTCAAACATCACTACCAGGGCTTGGTGCAGCAGACAGAGCAACAGCACATATACAAGCAGCCATTTGAAGTCTTTCACACCGGGCACGGGACGCTCGATGGCGTCATTCGTCTTGCGCCCGTTCAACGCTTTTATCAGGTAGGGGCGCACGAACATGAGAATGGTGCATGCGGCCGCGTTCACGCCAAGGGTGTGGGTGAACAGGTCCACAAAAAAACCAGACGCGAATCCGATCAGATATTGTGCCGATTTAGGCAACTCCAAGGGCAGAAGGAGCAAGGCGAACAAATATATCGCCGGGGTGATGAATCCGAACAAGTGGATGTAGTTGCAGATGAACACCTGTAACAGCAACACTATGATGAATCGTAAGATGTTGGCGGCGATGTTATTCATTCTTGAAATTGTTTTTTAATGAGTCAATTTCGGATTTGTATAGGTTTTCAATCAGATAGACGGTGTGGAGCTTCCTGAAATCGGTGGCGAGTTTCACTTTTATGGTGAGGAAACTGGCGTTTTTGCCTATGGCCACCTCTTTCACCGTGCCAATTAGCAGCCCTTTCGGGAATATGTTGGAGAATCCGCTGGTCAGCACCGAATCGCCGATGTTGATTTCCAAGTGTTGCGGAATGTTCTCCAAATATGCCACTTGCGGGTTGTTCCCCTCCCAAACCACAGTGCCCACTTGGTTGATGGGAGAGACGGTCGCGCTAATGCGCGAGTCGGGATGCAGGATGGGGATGATGGAGGAGAAGTGCTCGGAAATGTCACTGACGACGCCGACCACTCCCTGCGGACAGGTCACGGCCATGTCGCGGTTCACACCATCCGCACTTCCCTTGTCGATGATAAGGTAGTTGAACGCCTGATCCGTGGTCTTGTAAATGACATGCGCATAGGAGTAATCATACAAGCGCATGCTCCTCGGATGCAGCGAGTCGGTCTTGCTCATCATGGAGAGCGTGGAGTCA
>DGGS01000103.1:3586-8910 GCA_002392325.1 Bacteroidales bacterium UBA3868 | reverse complement strand
AGCAGTTTCTCGCGTATGATGTCGAAGAAATTGGTGTTTTCAAAGAGCACCGTGCGGATGTGAAAATGCTCTTTGCGGATAAGCAGTTTGATTTTGTCGGGAACTACAAGTCGCTCTGTGTCAAGTGCTAAAGAGTAGTAACCGGCACGGCTGCTCACCTCAATGGTCAGGTCGGTGTCGGCGGGGATGACGAGGGGGCGCACGCTGAGGGAGTGGGAGGCGATGGGGGTGAGCACCTGCACATCACTTTGCGGATGCAGGATGGGACCGCCGCAACTCATGGAGTAGGCGGTGGAACCGGTGGGAGTGGCGATAATCAGCCCGTCGGCCCAGTAGGTGTTAATCTTCTGTTCTCTCGCCCATACGGTGATGGCGTTAATGGCATCGGCATCGGTGGCCCGCACCGTGATGTCGTTGATGACAAACGAATGCGAAAGAGCAAGCGGCTCACTGCTCTCTACATGTAGCAACGACCGTTCCTCAAGCGAGTATTGGTGCCGTTTCAGCAATTGGAAACACTCCCGGAAATTCTCTTTCCGTATGCCGGAAAGGAATCCGATACGGCCGGTGTTGATGCCCACTAAGGGTATGTTCAAGTCGCCCACCAAGTTGGCGGCGTCAATGAAGGAACCGTCGCCGCCAATGGAAACCATATAGTCAACGGGCATCCGGTCGGCCAAATCCTGATGGGTGTAAAAATGCTCAAGGCAACTATCCCCGGAGGGATAATTGCCGTGAACGATAATCTCGTAATGCTCCTCGGTGAGGAATTGGATTACGGTATGGATGAACTCTTCCTCACCGCGTTGCCGGCAGTAGAGTGCGATTTTCATTATTTGTAGTCTTGAACTTCCACCTCGCCATTCAGGATCATGTTGGCGTTCAGCGCCATAGCGGCCATCTCGTCCTCGCCGGGATACACGGCCACCGGAGCAATCCATTCGATGTAATTCTTGATGCGGCGGATGACAGGTTTGCCGTAGGCGATGCCGCCAGTGAGAATGATGGCGTCAATCTTGCCTTTCAGCACAACGGCGTTCTCGCCAATCTGTTTGGCCACCTGATAGGCGAACGCCTCTTCCAGCAATTCGGCTTTCGGATCGCCGGCAATAGCGGCCTTTTCTACGGCCAAAGCGTCATTGCTGCCAAAATAACCCACATAACCGCCTTTGCCGACCAAAATCTTTTGCATGTCCTCTTGCGTGTATTTGCCGCTGAAACATGCCTTCAGGAACTGGTTCATGGGCAGTGAGCCGGAACGCTCCGGAGAGAACGGACCTTCGCCGTCCAGTGCCTGGTTCACATCAATGACACGGCCCTGGCGGTGAGCACCCACGCTCACGCCTCCGCCCATGTGGCATACGATAAGGTTCAGTTCCTCGTATTTTTTGCCGTTGTCCTTGGCGTACATGCGCGCGATGGCCTTCTGGTTCAGTGCGTGGAAAATGGATTTGCGCTCAAAATCGGGGTGTCCCGTGATGCGGGCCACATCCTCCATCTCGTCCACGATAACGGGATCGGCAATGAAGGCCTCTTTCAAACCGATAACTTTGGCCAAACTGTCGGCAATCAAACCGCCCAGGTTGCAGGCGTGTTGTCCGTTGTAACCCATCTTCAGATGCTCTTTCATCAAGTCGTTTATTCTGTAAACACCTGATTTTAAAGGTTTTATCAGTCCTCCACGGCCCATTACCAAGTTGATGGAGTGCAAATCAATATTTTCATTGTTCAATTCGGCAATGATGACATCTCTACGAAATTCAAACTGGTCGGCGATGGTGGCGTATGCCGACAACTCCTCGGTGGAGTGTTTGATGTTTTTTACAAAAATCTGTTTGTCGCCTTCGAAAATAGCGATTTTCGTAGAAGTGGAGCCGGGATTGATAGCAAGAATTCTTTTCATATTTTGATGTTTTATTTAAAATAAGCTTAGTAGGAACGGGGCACTTTGACGGTGTCCACAGCGCTGTAGAAAGTACCTGCGTTGGTTGTGATATACGACCGGAAGAAATAGAGCAGGGTGTCGTTTTCTTCGCCTCCTTCGCCTCCCGCGGTTTCAATGAAGGGGAGTTGGCGCTGCCATTGGAAAGTGAGGTATTTCGTTGAGTCGGTGAATGTCATCATGGAGTCGCGGACCATAGGGACCACGGTGGAGTAGAAACAGGTATGAGAAGGTTCCGCATCGATGTAGCTGAAGCAGTAACCGGCCTCGATGCAGCGGGCGCAGCCGCCGTCGTCGGTAACCTGGGCCGTATAATTCACAAGACGGGTGGTGTCGTTGAAAGCGTCCTGATGTATGGTGATGGAAGCGATGTCATAGCGTTCGCAACCGGTCAGCATTCCGACAAGCGTGGCAAGCATTATAAAAGCGAAAAAAGGTGTTCTTTTCATTGGAATAAAATTTGGTTGCAAATGTACAAAATATTTTTTTATGGCAACTATGCAATTGTGTTCTCTCCCGAAATGAAAGAGGTGAAACAAATCCTATAAATCTGATTTACAATTTTTTCAATTTTTTTATGAGTGTGTAACAGGTCATCTACCTATTTCAGCTTCACCAACATAATGAGAAGCGCATGCGACCAACCGCAGACCTAAAGGCCTGCCAGCTCGCATGCATGAAATTGTATTTGAAAAAAAACATTATCTTTGCCTCGCATTGTTACTTGGTATGAATCAGCCCTTTACATATACGACAACAAAACCGTATTTCTTGCTGGGCCGTTCCTTTCACCTTTTGATGCCTGAATCTTGCCCAATGCATCGGCATATCCAGTCTTTTCCAAATCCCGCCAATCCACTACAAACTGATTCCCCAACATTAAGGCTATGTCAGGATTTAAGCTGTTGATAGTTTGGATGTTATGTTGCAGGATTTTGACAGGTATGGTGCCCAAACGCATATCGCTGACAACCACAATTTTCCAATCGGGTATGGTTTTTCCCCAACCCAAAGGTCATCGTTTTTACCTTTGGATGTTTATCTGTTGCGGTTTTTGAGAATGTCCAAAGCAAGATAGATGGCGTTGCGCATGGATTGTGCGTCGGCAATGTTCTTGCCGGCAATATCATAAGCGGTACCATGGGCGGGCGAAGTGCGCACAATGGGGAGTCCGGCGGTGAAATTCACACCTTCGTGTCCCAGAATCTTGAACGGAATCATGCCTTGGTCGTGATACATGGCCAACACGGCGTCAAACTTGCGATATTGGCCGGTGCCGAAGAAACCGTCGGCAGGGAACGGACCGAAAGCGTTGATTTTGTTCTGGAACGCCTGTTCGATGGCGGGATGGATAATCTCTTTCTCCTCCATGCCAAGCAGTCCGTTGTCACCGGCGTGCGGATTCAGCGCCAAAACGGCAATCTTCGGGTTGTCCACGGCGAAATCCTGATACAAGGTTTTGTTCAAGATCTCCAACTTGTTGAGGATGAGCTCTGTTGTAAGCACGGAAGTCACATTGCCGATGGGCTCGTGGTTCGTGGCAAAACCAACGCGCAGGTCTTCCGACACCATCATCATCATGGCTTTTTGCGTACCACCGAAGTAATACTCGAAAAACTCGGTTTGCCCGTGGAATTTGAATTTGTCGGATTGGATGTTGTCCTTGTTGACGGGTGCCGTGACAATAGCGTCGATGTTGTTGTTTTTGAGGTCTTTACCAGCCATCACCAGCGCGCGCTCGGCCAACTGGCCGGCCACTTTGGTGGAGGTGCCCAGTTCAATCTTCACCTCTTCCTCATAAATATTGATGAGGTTCGGGCGTTTGTTGGATATCTGCTCGGCGTTTTTGATGAACTGGAACGAAAAATCGGGCATATCCATATATTTGCGATGGTAAGAGGCGGCTTTTGCCAATCCATAAACGACGGGAGTGCATACCTCCATCATACCATGTTCGGCCAGCGCTTTGATGATGACCTCATAACCGATACCGTTTACATCACCGTGGGTGATACCTATTTTATACATTTGATGTTCAGAAGTTTAAGAGTTTGAGATTATTTGTTAGCGTTATAGGCGACCTCATATTCCTCATATCCTTCGATGATATCGCCAACCTTAATGTCGTTGCAACCGTCGATGTTCAGACCGCAATCCTGTCCGGAAACCACCTCTTTGACATCGTCTTTGAAGCGGCGGAGGGAACCGAGTTTGCCGGTGTAAATCACGATACCGTCGCGGATCAAGCGGATGCGCGTGGAGCGTTGCAGTTTGCCGTCCAGCACCATACAACCGGCCACATTACCCACTTTGGAGATGTGGAACACTTCGCGGATTTCGATGTTGGCGACCACCTTCTCGCGGATTTCAGGCGAGTGCATACCGGCGATGGCCTCCTTGATTTCGTTGATGGCGGTGTAGATGATGGAGTATGTGCGGATGTCAATCTGTTCGGCTTCGGCCATCTTGCGTGCTCCGGCGGTCGGTCGCACCTGGAAGGCCACGATGAGCGCATTGGAAGCCGTTGCGAGCATGACATCGGTCTCGGTGACGGCACCCACAGACTTGTGGATGACATTAACCTGCACTTGCTCGGTGGAGAGCTTGAGCAGGGAGTCGGCCAATGCCTCCACGGAACCGTCCACATCACCTTTGACGATGATGTTGAGTTCCTTGAAGTCGCCGATGGCGATACGACGGCCGATTTCTTCGAGTGTGATGTGTTTCTGCGTGCGCAGACCCATCTCGCGGGCGAGGCGTGCGCGCTTGGTGGCGGCGGCGCGGGCCTCCTGCTCCGTGTCGCACACCTTGAAGGCATCGCCGGCCTGCGGCGCACCATTCAAACCTAACAACAATACCGGTGTGGCTGGACCTGCCGACTTCACCGGCTGGTTACGCTCGTTGAACATGGCTTTCACCTTGCCAAAACAACTGCCGGCCAAAATCGGGTCACCAACAGAAAGCGTTCCGTTCTGCACCAGCACCTTGGCCACATAACCGCGGCCCTTGTCCAAAGAGGATTCGATGACGGCACCCACACCATTGCGGTTCGGGTTGGCCTTCAGGTTCAGCATCTCGGCTTCCAGCAACACTTTCTCCAGCAGCTCATTCACATGGTCACCATGCTTGGCGTCGATGGCTTGGCACTGGTATTTGCCGCCCCAGTCTTCCACCAGGATATTCATGTTAGCCAATTCCTCCTTGATCTTGTCGGGGTTGGCATTGGGTTTGTCAATCTTCGTGATGGCGAACACCATCGGCACACCGGCGGCCTGGGCGTGGTTGATGGCCTCGATGGTCTGCGGCATCACCGCATCGTCAGCGGCAATCACGATGATACACAAGTCGGTGATCTTCGCACCACGGGCACGCATGGCCGTGA
>DGGS01000103.1:311-3530 GCA_002392325.1 Bacteroidales bacterium UBA3868 | reverse complement strand
GTGAAGGCCTCGTGACCCGGCGTGTCGAGGAAGGTGATTTTGCGTCCATCGGCTAACTGTACCAAGTAGGCACCGATGTGCTGTGTGATACCACCCGCCTCACCGGCAATCACATTCGTCTTGCGGATGTAGTCCAGCAAAGAGGTTTTACCATGGTCAACATGACCCATGACGGTGATGATCGGATGGCGAGGCACCATGTCATCAGGATTGTCCTCATTGCTTTCGCTGTTGGCATCCTCCGCGTCGGCTCCGATGAATTCCACTTGGAATCCGAACTCCTCTGCCAGCAAGGTGATGGTTTCCGCATCCAATCTTTGGTTGATGGATACGAACAATCCGATGCTTAAGCAGGTGGAGATGATTTCGTTCACCGGCTTGTTCATCAAGGTGGCCAACTCGTTGGCGGTCAGGAATTCGGTGACCTTCAGAATCTTCTGGTTTTCAAGTTCTTGAAGCTCCTGTTCCTCCATACGCTCATGGATCAGTTGGCGTTTTTCTTTTCTTCTCTTGGAGGCCTTCGTCTTGCCGGTCGGTTCCAGGCGTTGCTTGGTCTCCTTTATGCGGCGTTGGATGTCCTCAGGTGAAATCTCTGTCCGTTCAGGCTCGTTTTTGGCCTTTTTCTCATCCTTGAAGTTGGATTTGACACCTGCCTGTTTGAGAATTCTCTTTCTCTTCTTTTTCTTCTTGTCCTCAGCGCTGGCGTTGTCCTGTTTTTTCGAGGATTCCTTGGTTTTTTCCTTCTCCACGGGCAATTCGATTTTGCCCATAATCTTCGGTCCTTGGATTTTCTCCACACGGGTTTCGATGAACTCCACTTTCCTTTCCGGTTCTTTGGCAGGAGTAGGTTCAACCACTGGTTCGGGTTCCGGAGCCGGTTTTGGTTCGGGTTCGGTCACCTCTTTCACCTCTTTGGTGGTTTTTTTCTTCTTTTTCAGCAGCACATCCAAGTCTGCCTTGTCGATGACCTTCGGTTGTTCCAGTTTCTCCACCACAGTCGGGATGTGTTCCGGAACCTTCTTGGGTTCGGGTTCTGGAGCGGGAGCAGGGGTGGGAGCGGGTTCTTCGACCGGAGTCTCAACGGGCTGCTGTTTGCTCTTTTTCTTTGGAGATAGTTCTTCCAAGTTGATTTTGCCCAACACTTTCGGAGTGGGGACATCCGTCTCAATATGCTGAGGAGTGTTGATAGTGTTCTTTTTGATAATCAGAGAGTTGTCCTCAACAACCTCTTCGGGTTCATCCGCCTTTGCCTCTTTCGGTTTGTTTTCCGCTTTGGTCTTGGCGTTGAAGGTGCCGATGTCGATCTTGTCGGCTTCGGCTTTAACCAGTTTTTCACCGGCAAACTCGCGCAGCAGGATATCGTACATCTCCTCCGTAAGTTTGGTGTTCGGATTGTCCTCGATTTCCAAATTCTTCTTCTTGAGCAATGCGGTGATGGTGCTGATGGAGACATTGAATTCTCCAGCAGCTTTTCCTAAACGCGGTATTTTTCTTTTTTCCTCTGGCATATTGCTATATTAGTACAGTTCGATAAATGTTTGTTCGATTGATATTCAGATGATTATTTGTCTCCTTCGTAGTCTTCGAGTTCTTCTTTCACGGCAGCGATCATAGCGTCCACGGTCTCTTCTTCGAGGTCGGTGCGTTTGATAAGCTCATCGCGGTCGAGGGAAAGGATGCTCTTGGCGGTGTCGCATCCGATGTTGATGAAGGCGTCAATCACCCATTGGTCGAACTCGTCGGCGAATTCGGTCAACGGCACATCCTCTTCCTGATCCACATCATCGCGGAACACATCGATTTCGTAGCCGGAGATTTTGGACGCCAGTTTGATGTTGTAACCGCCCTTGCCGATAGCGTAAGACACTTGGTCGGCTTTCATATAGACATTGGCCATCTTGTTCTCGTCGTCCAGCACAATGGAGGTGATTTCGGCGGGACTGAGGGCGCGTTTGATCAGGAGTTCCTTGTTGGCGGTATAGTTGATGATATCGATGTTCTCGTTGCGGAGTTCACGCACGATGCTGTGGATACGGCTGCCCTTCATGCCCACGCAGGCGCCCACGGGGTCGATGCGGTCGTCACCAGACTCTACCAGCACTTTGGCTCTTTCGCCGGGGGCGCGAACCACATTGCGGATGGTGATGAGCCCGTCGTAGATTTCGGGAATCTCGGTTTCCATAAGACGCTCCAGGAATACCGGAGAGGTACGGGAAATGATAATTCTCGGGGTAGAGGACTGAACCTCAACACGCAAGACCACGGCGGTCAGCGAGTCGCCCTTCTTGTACTTGTCGGCAGGAATCTGCTCCGACTTCGGGAGCACCAATTCCACATGATCCTCGTCAAGCACCAGGATTTCCTTGCGCCACACTTGGTTCACCTCGCCGGTGATGAGTTCACCGATACGGTGCTCATATTTCTTGTATATCACATCTTTTTCATATTCCATGATCTTGGAACTGAGGTTTTGGCGGATGGCCAGAATCTCGCGTCTGGCAAAGTCACTCAGACGGATGTTCTCGACGACCTCCTCACCGATTTCGAAGTCGGGTTCGATCTTGATGGCGTCGGAAAGCGCAATCTGGTTGCCCGGATCCTCCACATCGCCATCCTCCACGATTTCGCGGGTGTGCTGGATTTCCAAATCGCCTCGGTCCACATTGACGATGATGTCAAATTTGGCGTCCTGACCGTATTTTTTCAATAATGCGGCGCGGAAAACATCATCCAGAATGTGCATCAAAGTCTCACGATCGATGCTTTTGGACTCTTTAAATTCCGCAAAGGTGTCGATAAGATTTACATGTTCTTCCATTTTTTTCTTTTTATTTTACTGTATAATTATTTTCGTTACAATTTCAATACTCTTTTACTCCTCTCCTCTTTCACCCTTACAACTTTACTTTATACGCCCATTTACTCAGTGGGTTACAAAAAAACTCCCACCAGGCGGGTGAGAGTTTTTCTTGTTGAGCTAGCAGGATTCGAACCTACACAGGCAGAACCAAAATCTGTAGTGCTACCGTTACACCATAGCTCAATGCCTTAGTTGATTGAGGCCGCAAAAATACACTTTTTTTGTTATAAAAAATTTATTTGTGAATTTTTTTATTTTTTTTGTTGACTATATGAAAAAAAATGTACTTTTGCACCGTCGTAAAGACAACGGCCCCTTAGCTCAACTGAATAGAGTATTTGACTACGGATCAAAAGGTT
>DGGS01000103.1:0-250 GCA_002392325.1 Bacteroidales bacterium UBA3868 | reverse complement strand
CAGGTTTGAATCCTGCAGGGGTCACGAAGAAAAAACCACTGCAAATGCGGTGGTTTTTTTGTTTTTACCGTTTTTCCTGGAAAAAATCTTTCAAAATTTGGGAGCATTCTTGTGCTAAAACGCCATGTTCCACCTTCAGGTTTTTAGGTAAGAAGTCCCGTTCCAGCAGGGTGTAACCCTTTTTCGGGTCTTTGGCGCCATACACCAAACGGTCTATCTGGCTGTGCATGATGGCGCCGATGCACATGAT
>DGGS01000041.1:2916-7060 GCA_002392325.1 Bacteroidales bacterium UBA3868 | reverse complement strand
TCGTGATAGGCACACCTGCCGGAACACCTCCTGCTATCGGTTGAGATGGTGTGATGGTCACTACCGTATTATCTTCTGTCGCCACAATTTCAATACTGTTGCGAGGATCAGAAGGAGGACCGTCCACCAGATAGTTTTGCATCGGAACTATAAAATCCGTACCCAAAGCGTTACGGCCTTTCAATGTGTAAATCTCGCTGTTATTGGCACCCAACTGATAGTATGCCGTAATATTGGTGGTGGAAGTGATTTTAAAACCATAATTGCAAACCGTATTCACTGGTGCGGTCTCCACTATGTTCTCCTGACTGGTCACATCCAATGCGTAATAACTGTATGGATTAAGATTCACCGTTACAGGTGTGAATCCCGGATTGGCTGGCTGCGATATGGTAACCGTAGCGGGATTTCCAAACGAGGTGAAACAAAAAGTAATAGGATTATGCGCGTGATTCGCGGAAATATCAGGAGCTGCAAACCAAAACAGGTTATCAATCTGAGCCCGCAACCCAAACCCCATAATAATTAACCCACAAAACAATATTAATTTTTTCATATTTTTAAAGTGGCAAATATACACTAATTTTGCAATATTTTGATTATTTTACAATTATTGTGAGAAAATAATTATTTTTGTTCGCTAAAAATATCATCAATGAAAAAACTAACACCCTTTCTTTTGCTCTGTGTAGTATTGTTTTCAAGCTGCCACACCAAAACCGAAAAAATTGCAGAACCTATCCCTGAACCGAAAGACACCACTATTATTTCCGGTGTTTATCATTTCCACTTCGATAATTTCGATTTCTGGACGCTTCAGGACAAGCAAAACACGATGTCCGCATCTCTTTTCCCGACAGCGGACAAAAAAATATTGGCCGAACTGATGCCCAACGGAGAGACCGAATCCGCCATCAACGGATTCCTTTTGAGAAAAAATGGCAAATATATTCTGTTCGACAGCGGCCTTGGTTTGGACAGGGGCGGAGCGTTGTTAGACAAGCTTGTCATGCTCAACATTGACCCCGAAGAAATTGACGCTGTGTGTATTACGCACTGCCATGGCGACCATATCGGCGGCATGCTCACCAACGGAAAAGCCTCTTTCCCGAATGCGGAGGTGTATTGTGCCGATAAGGAACTCAAGGGGTTTCAAGGCGACAAGAACACACAAGACATGTTGAAGGTGTACGGAGACAGAGTTCACCGCTTCACCGCCGGAGACACTCTATTGGGTTTCATTGCGACCATTGATGCGCCAGGGCACACTCCTGGACACACACTATACGAAATCGGACCCTTACTCATTGTCGGCGACCTGCTCCATGCGGCAGCATTGCAGATTCCGCATCCCGAGTACTGCGCCCGTTACGACATGGACCAGAAGAAAGCCGTCGCCACCCGCAAACAGGTTTACCAATATATCGAAGACCACCACAAAGTGGTGGCCGGAATGCACCTCCCCTACTCTGGCGTAATGGAGGATTTCGGAAAAGAATAGAATATTATCTTCCCCTGTACAATTCCAATAACTGCTTCTGATACAGATACTCATATTGCGCCTGCGCCAAGTTGGAGGCAGACTGCAAATGGTTGTTCTTGGCTTCGTTAAACTCGGTGCCGGTGCCTTTGCCGTTCTCATAGCGTGCCTGCGCCAATTCGAACGCCTCCCGCGCACTTTCCGCCGCCAAACGGCTGCTCTCGTATTTGTCCTTGGCCGCCACCGCATTGTAATAGGCCTGCTGAATCTCCTTATAAAGCGACTTGCGCACATTGTCCATCTGCAACTGCTGGCTACTGTACTGCAACTTGGCGGCACGCACCTGATTGCGCGTTTGCAAACGGTCGAAAATCGGCACATTCAACGAAAAGCCCAAATAGGGACTGAAGTTGTCGCGCAACTGCGACCCAAAACCCTTGCCCGTACTCCCCAACAAGGCATAATAGTCGGTAACCAGACCGCCGTTCATGGACAAGGTGGGATAATAGGAACTCTTCGCCAAGGCGATGTTCTTCTGCGCATAATCCAATCGGATCTCTTCCGCTTTCACGGCGGGGCGTGAGGCAATGGCCTCATTGAAAACCACTTCCGGATCCGGCAACGATTCCAAAGCAAACGCCGATACATCGGGCGGCACCACGGAAAAGCCATCCGGAGACGGTAATTCCAGCAGTTGGGTCATATCCAAGTAGGCCATCTTCAGATTGTTTTGCGCCTGCGTGTAGGTGAGGCGGCTTTGTGCCAGCGTAGAGCGGCGTGCCGCCACCTCCGCCGGGCCCACCTTCCCATTCTCGGCCAAAATCTCCAAGCGCTCCACCTGTGCCGAGTCGATGTCGATCTGCGCCTGCGCCACACGACAGATTTCCATGTTGTACAGAATCTGCACGTATGCCTGCGTCACAGCGAGGCGGATATCATCCTTAACCTTTGCGCAGTCGGCATTGGCGGCCTCAAGGTTCAGTTTGCCCATATCGATGTTGTTCTTAGTGCGCAAACCCGTGAACAGATTCAAACTCCCGCCCAACCCGAAGGAGGTGTTGGCGGTGTTGGACCGCACATATGTGTTGTCCTGCGAGATGCCGCGCCCGAAGGAGAAGTTCTGGGAAGCGCTGGCCTGCAGCGCGGGCCACACGCTATTCTTGGCCGTATTCAGCTCTATAGCCCGCTGTTGCACTGTCAGTGCGCTCTGCTGGACAGAAATGTTGTGCTCCTGCGCATATTGCACGCACTGCTCCAAGGTCCACGGACCACCCGCCTGCCCAAACAAAACCGTGGCCTGCAGGAAAACTATCGCTAATAGGAATCGCTTATTCATTGTTTACTCGTTTAATCTTGGTTTATGTAATTGATATGTTGGAGTTTCCGTCATTCGCTACGCTCACAGACGGAATGGTGCGTACATAGCGCATCACTTCTTTCCCATCTCAAAAATCTTCGCTCCTCTAACCACATCTCCCTTCTTCAATCCTTCCCGGATTTCAATGTTCAAACCATCGCTCAAACCGGTTTTTACGGCTTTTCTCTCAAATCCCATCCCTTGTTTCACATACACAAACGTGGAATCGCCCGAAAACTCAAGCGCGCTCTCCGGAATGGCAAGCACCTGCTTCGCACTCTCCAGCACAATCTCCGCATTGGCACTGTAACCGGCACGGATCTTCCTGTCTTTCTGTGGTTTTACCGCCGCCTTGATTTCAAACTGGTTAGCGCCGTTGTTTTGCACCGCCTTCGGTGCCACATACTCCAACACCGCATCAAAACTGTAATCCTGCAACGCACCGATGGAAATGGTCAGCGGAGTGCCTTCGCGCAACAACCCCACATCAGTTTCGTCCACATTGCCCGTAAAAATCAGATCGTTCATATCGGCCACCGTAGCCACGGTAGTGCCATCGTTCAAGGTGTTGGCCTGAATTACCGAGTTGCCCACCTTGACGGGAATATCCAAAATCAATCCTGAGATGGTGGAGCGGATCAGCGTGGAACTGGATTTGGCGTTGGAAGAGGAAACACCGTCGCGGATAATCTCCAGAGCATCTTGCGCCGCCGACTTCTCCTCGCGCGCCTGATTCAGCGCCTGCGTGGACTGCTCAAACTCCTCCTGACTGATCAACTTCTTATCATAGAGCGCTTTCTCTCGTTCGTAATTGTTCTGTGCCTGCTTGTAATTGATGTCAGCCAGACGCACACGGCTCTGCGCCGCACTCAACGAGTTCATGTCGGGAATCACCTTCAACTTGGCAATCACCTCATTTTCTTTCACTTCCTGGCCCGCCTCCTTATACAACTCAGCAATGATGCCGTTGATTTGCGGCTTCACCGCCACCTCATTGCGCGGCCCGATTTTGCCCGTCACCAGCGTCTTCTTGCTGATGTCCATATAGGTTACTTCATATTCGTTGTAACGAACCTCTTGCGGGCGTGACTTCTTGAACAGGAAGACAAAAGTCCCGATAAAGATGAGCGCAATCAGCGCAAAAACGATGTATTTGATACCTTTTTTCATATTGTATGTGTTTTTTATCTTTCTTATCTTGTGAGACGCACGGCCGTGCGTCTTTACTTTCCCATTGTGAGACACACGACCATGAGTCTCTTACTATCATTCGTCTCTCATCGCATCCACCGGTTTGATGGACATCG
>DGGS01000041.1:0-2844 GCA_002392325.1 Bacteroidales bacterium UBA3868 | reverse complement strand
CCCGCCAGTATTCCGAGCAAAGTGAGCAACAACAAGGCAATCACAGCCGTGCCAAAATGGATTTGGAATGCGGCTTGATGCTTGGTTATGATTTCAAACAAATTGAGCAGGAAAACGGAAAAGACAATACCCGAGGCGCCTGCCACCACCGTTAGGGCGATGCCTTCCAGAATAATCTGCGACAGAATATCGCGTGGGGTGGCCCCAATGGCACGCCGAATACCGATTTCCACAGTCCGCTCACGCACCACCACCAGCATGATGTTGCTCACGCCAATGGCACCTGCCAGCAATGTGCCTATACCCACCAACCATATCATGAAATTGACACCCCGGAACAGTTTGTCCACAATGCGGAAAATGGCTTCCATGTTGAGATACATCATCGCTTCCTTATCGCTGGGGTCAATATAATGCTGACGGGCAATCACTTGGCGGATGCGGGGTTCCAAATCGCTCATGGAAACACCCGATTTGCCCACCGCACAAATAATCCCCACCGAATTTCCGCTGTTCAAAACATCACGCAAAACAGAAATCGGAACGGTGATCGCATCCGAACTCCTGCCCCCCATATTGATATTGGATGTGCTGACATCCACACCTACTACGCGATAATATATGGAACCCACACAGATGTATGTTCCACACGGATCCTCCCCGCCAGGAAACAACTCATTCCAAACATGCTCCCCTATCACACACACTTTGCGTTTTTGCATAACATCCACCTCATTGATATAGCGGCCAAATTTCAAAACGGGTGTTTCCACCTGACTGTACACCGCCTCCACACCTTTGGTATGACAGGACGCGCTGCGGGTGTCGCGCGTGGCTTTCACACCCCAACTGGCCAACTGCGGGGTTACCAGTTCCAACTCGGGAACCATCTCCTTCAGGCGGTCCACATCGCGGTATTCCAACTGCCAGGTTCTGCCCTCCTTGAATCCTTTGTATGGCTTCGTGGTTTCATTGGCAAACAACACAATGGAATTGGTGGCAAAACCGTCAAAATTCTTGCTCAAAAGGTCTTTCAGCCCGTTGCCGCCACCAATGAGAAACAGCAGCATGAAGAGTCCCCAGAAGATGCCAAAGCCCGTGAGGAGACTCCTCCGCTTGTTTCGCAACAGCGAGTCCGCAATTTCCCGATATGTGTCTGCATCAAATCGCATAATCTCTTTTTTTGTGAGACGCACAGTCGCGCGCCTTAACATTAGGGGGAATAATATGCGCCCCCATTTTATCATTTAGTGTCATGTAACGCCTCAATCGGACGGATGCGGGCGGCTTTGAGCGCCGGCGACATGCCCGCCAGCGTGCCAGCGATAATCAGCACCAGCGTAACACCAAAGGCCACATCCAACCCCACCGTCGGATTGACAAACACCTGAACATTCTCCCCAAACATATCCAACGAAGATTCTCCTACCGTTTGTTTCATAACCTCGCACGCCACCATGCCCAAAACCATTCCAATGTAACCGAAAAAGGCGGTTATGGTTACACTTTCCGCAATAATCAGCTTCATAATGGCTCCGGGCGTGGCACCTATCGACTTCCGGATTCCAAATTCCTGCGTGCGCTCCTTAACCGTAATCAGCATAATGTTCGACACACCTACAATACCGCCCAGAAGCGTCAGTATGCCCAATATCCAAAGCGCCTTGCGGATGATGTTGGATCCTTTGTTCATCTGCTGGTTCTGCGTAAAACGGTTCCAAATCCACAAAGCGCCATCATCGTCAGGGGCTGCCTTGTGCGACTTGTTGATGACCGCCTTGTAATTCCGCTCAAACTGCTCGTTTTCCTGCTCGGTTTCCAACCCGTGGAAAGTGAAAATGATTTCATCTTCATAATTCTGCTCGTTGAAAATCAATTGGAAAGTGGACAGGGGCACATAATCCTGCACACGCTGGGTGCTCTCATCCGTTTTGTAAACACCCACCACCTGCCACACATTGTCGTTCCAACTCACACTCTTGCCTATCATAGAAGCATAATCGTCGCCACCGTTCATCAGTTGCTGGGCATGTGATGCCGACAGCACGATGGATTTCCGTTGCTGCTGCATATCCAATGGATTGATAAAGCGCCCCTCCAGCATCTCAATCTTATTTATCTCCAATAATTTAGGATAACATCCGCACACATTCACAGACACATGGCGGTCGCCCATCACGAGCACAAAGGGTCCTTTGGTGGTGGTGGCTGTCACATCATCTACATAATCGGAAAAAATCGCACTCTCCGTAAGCGCTATATCCCGGTCATTCAGTTCTATCCATCTTCCTTCCTGAAGACCTTCGTAGGGTTTTGAAGTATATCCACCGTAAACCGCCATCGTATTGGAGGCAAATTCATCCCCATTGCGCATAAAAGCATTCATCAGTCCATTACCGGCACCTAAAAGTACGATAAGGATAAAGATGCCCCACGCCACCGCAAATCCCGTCAATACCGTGCGCAACTTGTTGCGTTGGATTGATTCCCATATTTCCTGAAAAAGGTCTTTCACGAGGATTGTATTATAATTTATTGATAATCAAATTATTTCATTATTGTATCTGTACCAAATACGGAAGCGTGGTGCTGCTCGTTCAGCGTAGTATCGCCAATAATACCGTCTTTGATATGGATGATTTTATCTGTACAATTAGCCACACCGCTTTCATGCGTCACTACAATAATCGTCACTTTTTCCTCGCGATTGAGTTTGGTGAGCAATTCCATCACATCCACGGATGTCTTGGAATCCAGGGCACCAGTAGGTTCGTCGGCCAGCAGAATGCGGGGTTGTGTAATCAATGCGCGCGCAATCGCCACACGCTGCTTCTGTCCGCCCGA
>DGGS01000111.1:9415-14877 GCA_002392325.1 Bacteroidales bacterium UBA3868 | reverse complement strand
ACATAAGACAAAACCAAAGACCCATAATCTGAAATACAAAGTCTGGACTTATTTGCCACTTTTCATAATCAATCTCTTTACGCGTTGTTCATTGGTCTTGAAGCAATGTATGTAGGCAATTTCCAAACCGATATGATTGTGACGGTAATTCAACACACCAGCCTTTCCCGCAGTTCCGTGGCCAAATACATCGCCCGCCTCAAGCAACAGGGACTCATCCGGCATGTGGGCTCCAACAAGACCGGCGGATACGAGGCGGTGGAGGATTAATGCTGCGGAATCTTGATTTTCTGTCCGATTTGGATGGCGTTCACATTGCTCAGATGGTTGTAGGAGGCCAGGGCGGCGGCGGTGGTGCCGTATTGCCGGGCAATGGAGGAAAGCGTGTCCCCCTTCTTCACAATGTGCGTGCGGATGACCGGCGGAGCAGGGGTCACCTCTGTGGTGTCCTTGTTAACCACCACGGGTTCTAAAGTGCTGTTGTTAGCGGTACTGTCGGACGGATTGGCCACAGGAGCGGTGGTAGCGCTGTCCTGTACTGCCGGCCCGGCTTTCACCACAATGGTGGTTCCCTTCTTCACCAACAGTTTCTGCCCGATTTTCAACGAGTTGCTGCGCAACCGGTTCATTGATTTTAATTGGTTAACACTCACCCCGTACTTGCGCGAAATGGAGGAGAGCGTTTCCCCCTTGCGCACCGTGTGGTATTTGTTGGGCGTGGTTTTCACAATATCCCCGTTGGCAGCAGCCACCAGATTTTCCTTGTTGAGGTCTCGTGCTGGGTTGAAATATTCGTCATAGTGATACTTCTCAATGGAGTCTTTCATCGCGATGAAGCGGATTACATCGTTGGAGCGCAACCGCAATGGATATGGCTCGTTGTAGGCGGGTATGATGTCACGCTTGTATTGGGGGTTAAGCGATTTTATCTCCGCCATGTCGATGCCCAGCACCTCGGAAACTTGTCCGAAATGGAGTTCTTTGGTTACCATCACGGTGTCCACATCGGTAGGGAAGGAAATCGGGGCGGGGGAGATGCCGTACAAGTTGTGGTAGGTCATCATATACAGCGCACCGATAAAGGCGGGGAAGTAGTTCTGCGTCTCTTTGGGCAGGTAGGGCGACACGCCCCAGAAGTCGGTTTTGCCGCCGGAACGCTGGATAGCCTTGCGCACATTACCCGCGCCGCAATTGTACGCGGAAATGGCTAAACCCCAGTCGTTGAAAATGTTATACAGGTCGCGAAAATGCCGTGCGGCAGCATCCGTGGCCTTGTACGGATCGCGTCGATCGTCCACATAGGTGCTCACTTGCAGACCGTATAGTTTTCCTGTGTTGTACATGAACTGCCATATTCCCGTGGCTCCCGCACGCGAAACGGCCGTAGGGTTCAGTGCTGATTCAATAATGGTGATATAGACCAGTTCCTCTGGCACATCGTACTTGTCGAAGATCTCCCGCATCCAAGGATAATAATATTGCGCAAGACCCAATATCACCGAGGAGGAGCGCTGGCGCTGCACAGAGTATAATTCGATAAACCGCTTCACCTTATCGTTGTAGGCCAACGGAACGGCCGTGACAATCTGCGACAGACGCTTGAACATCATCGTGTCGTTGTTGTCGTATGCGGTTGTGTCGTCCTTGTATTTGGATAAAACAGAATTCTTTTTGGAAAGCTCGTTTTGCACATAAAGCAGATTCAGCATCGAATCCATCTTCCGGATCTCAATCCGCGCGAAAATGTCAGAACCGTCCGATACCTTTTTCGTAGTGTCCACCAATCCGGCACCTTTGTTCGCAACATCCCCATTTTGGGCATACAGGATGTTGAAAAACAGGATGCTGAATATGATGGTTACGAGTCGGTATTTCATAGAATGTTGTTTAGTTAAACATTTATTACGAAAAAAAAGCTATTTTATTGTGTAATTGTTCCATTTTATTTCCTTACCATCTGAAAATAAGGTGGTTAGAAATAAAACGCCATCTTCATTATAGTAATTCCAAGGCCCGTCTTGCTGCCCTTTTTCATATTTTCCAGTAACTTTGATGTTGCCGTTTTCCCAATAGGCGGTGTATTTCCCATCCCGGATCCCATCGCGGTAGCGGATTTCAAAGGCGGGTCCTCCGTTCTGGTAGTGTGTTTTCCAGAGCCCGGTTTGTTTGCCGCCCTCATAATTGCCCTGCTCCACGGCCTCGCCGTTGCGGTAGTACCATGTACCTTCTTCGTAACCAGCCACATAGGTGCCTTTGACGAGCGTTTTCCCGTCTTCGTCGTATTCCACATACTCGCCGTCGGCATCCCCATCCTCATAGTGCGCTATGGTCATGGTGTCGCCATCGGGATAAAACCAGATCCACTCGCCCTGTTTTTCACCTTTGGCATTGTATTCTCCCGTAATCTCCACCGTTTTGTCCTCAAAATAGAAATTCCATTCGCCAATGGGCTTGGAGTTCTTGTATTTGCCCATTGACCGGAGTTCACCGGTGGGGTAGTATTCTTTCCACAAACCCTGCCGCAGTCCGTTCATGTCGGTTACGCCCTCAAAGCGCATCCAGCCCTCCTCAAAAACATATCCTTTAGTGATTTTGCCTTGCGGGTCAAACTCGCGGCGGATACCATCGGGTTTGCCGTTGTAGTAGGTGGCCACAATAGACGGCTGGCCGTTGGAGTGGTATGCCATGCGCTTCTCCAACTGTTTGGTCTCCTTGGCGTCGGTGATAAGTTGGTCGTGCTCATATTTTTCCACATAGAGGAAATTGCCGCCTTCGTCGTAGAACTTGAAGAAACCGTGTTTTTTGCCGTTGAGGTAGTTGCCTTCCACACGGAGTTGGCCGTTGTTCCAGAAATATTTCCATCCGCCTTGCTTCATGCCGAACTTGTCGGTGCGGTTGATGCGTTCGCGTCGGCTCATCACGCCGTGGTAGTAGTTGGTGACGGCCACCACCAGTCCGGTGTCGTCAAACTCTTTGGCCATGCCGTGGGGTTTGCCATCGAAATAGGGCACCATTTTTTTCAGCCATCCTGCGGTGTCAAAGGTGCGCACCGCCCCCACGATGGTGTCGTGTTGCCATTGCGATACGGTGTACTCGCGCGGCGAAAATTGGATTTGCTCTCCGTGTTTCTGCCCTTCCAGATAGTGGATGGTCATGGATCTTTTCCCGTCAGTGTAGAAAGTCCAAATACTGTCCAGCAGGAGGTTTTTGCGGTTGCCTTCGGACACTAACCTTCCTTTCTCGTCGTACGATTTCCACCAGCCGTCGGGTTGCCCGTTTACCAGGTAACCCTCGCTCGACTTCACACCGGAAGGATAACGGAAAATGGTGTAGCCGTTGTCCGTAACTGTGTCCTGTGCGCGGAGCAAGAGTGCACTGGTCAGCAGACAAACCACCAGCATTGTTCTTTTGATCATAATTCGAGAAATGTTTACCATCATCCGATTTTCCGTTAAGCGGCGGCAAATATATTATTTTCTTTGGAAAAACGCAGTTTCAAAGATGCTAAAAGCGCCATAATACAAAGTACTATGGCGCTGTGGGGCTAAATGAATAAAGACCGGATTATTTGCTTCCGGAAAAAGTGATAATCTCCACACGGGTTTGTAGTAGATCGCTCAACAGAGCTACGGTGTAATACACTGACATGGTCATGGAACTGCCGGCAAAGGTGCATTCCACGGTGATATCTTTCACAACTTCCGTAGTGGTGTCAATGTAGCTGCTGTCACCAATGATGGAGGAAAGCACTTGGGCGATATATTCCACGTTTTCACTTTTGGTTCTGTACACACCTGTGGACACATAATCCAAAGGCAGACAATAATAGAGCAATACGCCGTTTTGGGACAGCGGATTGTTGGAAATGGCCACAGTACCGGGTTTGGTTCTTCCGTTTTGTTTGATAAAGGTGAAAGTTCCTTTGTATTTTCCGGCGTATTGTGCGCCCTCACCGCCTGTACATGCGGCGAAACCAAAAACTAAAAGTAAAAAGATTGGAAATAACTTTTTCATAATAGTGATATTTTAATGATAACAAATTATTCTGACGGCAAAAATAGTAAAAAAATTAAAAGGATATTTTCTAAGAGTCTTTTTTGTACTTTTGCGCAGTTTTATGAAAAAGATGAGAAGAAATACAGCACTGTTGTTGGCGTTTTTGTCGCTCTGGTTTTGTGCTTCGGCGCAAACGGGTGGCAGAAGCGTGTATAACTTTCTGAATTTCAGTTACTCGTCCCGTATGAACGCGCTGGGCAACAATCTCATTTCCGTCTATGACGACGACCCCACCCTGTTGATGATGAACCCGTCCTATATCGGCGAACGCCATCATAACAACTTGGCGCTGAACTTCACCAATTACTTTGCGGGCGCCAATTACATGTCAGCGCTCTATGCCTACACCTTCCCGAAAGCCGGCAGCTTCGTGTTTGATGTGCGCGGCGTGGCGTACGGCAAATTCATGGGCACAGATGCCTCCGGCCAGGAAACAGGCTACTTTTCCGCCGGTGACTATGCGGTAAGTGTGGGTTGGGGACGCGAACTCTCCCCGAACTTTACCATCGGCGCCAGCATGAAACTGCTTCTGTGCACATACGAGTCGTACACCTCTTTCGGTTTTGCCGTGGATGTGGCCGGCAGTTATCACAATCCCGATAAGAACCTGTCACTCACATTGTTGGCGAAAAATATAGGCTCTGAACTCAAACCCTTTGTGTCCGGCAGTTTCGAACTTCCACCATTTGACTTGCAGTTCGCCTTCTCGCAACGCCTCCAACATGTGCCTATCCGTTACCACATATCCCTGCACTCCCTTTACCGCTGGAATATGAATTATTATGGCGACGGCAATCCTTTTTTGCAGACAGACGCATTTACCAATACGATAAAATATCCCTCCAAGGCCGCGCAGTTCTTCGACAATTTCTTCCGTCATTTTGTGTTCGGTCTTGAAATAGAACCCAGCAAATACTTTTCGTTGCAAGCTGCTTATAATCATAATGTTCACCAGGAAATGAAGGTGCTGGCCCGAAATTCCTTGGCCGGTTTTTCCTATGGACTGAACATCAATGTGAAAGGCATAAGATTCGGATTCTCAAGGTTGCATTATGCGCCAGGCGCCACACCAAACTGCTTTAACTTTGCGTTGGATTTTGGCGAGTTGTCGAAGATGCATCAGGAGAACAAAGCCAAGAAATTGCAGCGAATGACCGATTAAATTCTATCAAGATGATTCCTTTTTCCCCTCCCCACATAGACGATGATATTGTAAACGAGGTCGTTGCGGCCTTAAAATCGGGATGGATTACCACGGGTCCGCGCACCAAACTTTTTGAGCAGAAACTCGCCGAATATTGTGGCGTGGAGAAGGTGTTGTGCGTAAATTCCGCTTCCGCCGGTCTGGAACTGATGCTGCGCTGGTTCGGTGTGGGTCCTGGCGATGAGGTCATTATACCCGCCTC
>DGGS01000111.1:0-9375 GCA_002392325.1 Bacteroidales bacterium UBA3868 | reverse complement strand
TATACCCGCCTATACCTATACGGCCACAGCTGCGGTGGTGGTGCACTGTGGGGCCACCCCCGTGATGGTGGATGTGAACCCAGACTTTCTTATTTCCGTCGATAACATTCGCAAAGCGTTATCCCCTAAAACCAAGGTGATTATACCGGTGGACATTGCCGGACTCCCATGCGATTATGATGCGATTATGGCGCTGGTGCAGGACGATGAGGTTAAGCGCAATTTTCTGCCATCCAATGTGTTGCAGGAAAAAATGGGTCGTCCGTTGGTGCTTTCCGACGCAGCACACTCGTTGGGTGCATGGTACAAAGGGAAACGCACGGGGGCCGTGGCCGACATTACGGTTTTCTCTTTCCATGCGGTCAAAAACCTGACTACTGCGGAAGGTGGTGCCATCTGCCTGGCCCTTCCGAACACTTTTGACGCACAGGAAATCTATAAACAACTCTGTACCTTTTCGTTACATGGCCAGTCGAAAGACGCTCTCGCCAAAACGCAAATCGGAAATTGGCGGTATGATGTGTATGAATGCGGTTATAAATGCAACATGACCGATGTGGCCGCCGCTATGGGACTGGTGGAACTTGCCCGCTATGACTCTATGGTTCTGAAACGGCGCAAAGAGATTTTTGACGCTTATACTCAAGCGTTTGAATCAGATGCCCGGTTCCAACTTCCAGAATATGAGACCACGGATAAAACCTCCTCATATCATGTGTATGCGTTACGTGTGAACGGCGTTACAGAAGACCAGCGCGATGCCATTATGCAGCGTATTTTTGAGCAGGAAGTGAGTGTGAATGTGCACTTTATACCCTTGCCGATGCTGACCGCCTATAAAAAGATGGGCTATGATATTGCCGATTATCCGGTTACTTACGACAACTATTCCCGCGAAATCAGTTTGCCGGTCTATTTCAACCTCACTGACGAACAGGTGCAGCAGGTGATTGAGGCGGTGAAAAATGGGTGCAATGGGTAAAATGGATGAATGGGGTGAATGGCGTAACCAGTTACCCTTATGTATCAAATGAACCCTATGTACCTCGTGTACCCCATGTGCCAATTTTACCCTTTACCTCGTGTGCCTAATTCAGACTTACTCTTGGGTCAAGCCATCCGTAGATAATATCACATAAGATATTGATAATGATGAGGATGATGGACACATAGAGCAAAGAGCCCATCACCACGGGGAAGTCGTATTTGTCGAGGGCGTCCACGATAACCACGCCCATGCCTTTCCAGTCGAAGATGTATTCCACAAACACCGCGCCTGCCAAAAGTCCGGCCAGCCAGCCCGAAACAGCGGTGACTACGGGGTTCAGGGCGTTTTTCAGTGCATGTTTGGTGATGATCACACTTTTCTTGAGTCCTTTAGCTTTGGCGGTCCGGATATAGTCCTGTGAAAGCACATCCAACAGCGAGTTTTTGGTCAACTCCACTACCACGGCCAATGGTCTGATACCCAATGTTATGGCGGGCAGGATTAGGTTTTTGAGGTCCAGATATTGTCCGGCGCCGTAGTCATCCACCGTGTAAAGACTGCCGAACATACTCAATCCGGTGATGTCGGAGAGCAGGAAGGCGAAGATCCAGGCCAGCAGGATGGCAGCGAAGAACGAGGGTACGGACATGCCCAGTGTGGAGAACACCAGCGCCACATGGTCGAACCAGGTGCCCTTGTACAAGGCGCAGAAGATGCCGATAATGATGCCCACGATGAGAGCGAATACGATGGAGACAACAGCGAGCAGTACGGTTTTAGGGAACGCCTCGGTAATTATCTCACCCACAGGGCGTTTGCTCTGATAGGAGCGCCGGAGGTAAGGCGCTTTGAGCACGACAGCCGATTTGCCCAATGGCAGAATTTTCACATAGTGGTAATCGCTGTCGTCCAGATAGAAAAACGACTCTTTGTCTTTGGTTTTGTGCCAGGAGATGGGCGACACATCGTTGAGATAAGCCAGATATTGCACGCCGATGGGCAAATCCAGACCCATCTCCTTGCGGATGGCCTCTTCGGTCTGCAGGTCGCTGCGCTGGCCCATCATCATGCGCGCGGGGTCGGAGGGCAGCACGGTGAACAGGAAGAACACCAGTGTCACCACACCCAGCATCAGCAGCAGGCCGTATAATATTTTCTTGACAATGTATCGCAGCACGGCGGCAAAGGTACAAAAAAAAGAGACGGCATGTGTGCCGTCTCTTTCCATGTGTGATAATATGATGGAATATTATTCTTCGTCTTTGTTTTCCTCTTCGTACTTCTTGATGATTTCGGTCTGAACATCAACAGGAACTTGCTGATACTCAGAGAATTTCATACTATAGGAAGCACGACCGGAAGTGATAGAACTCAGGGTAGTGGAGTATTTGTTCATCTCTGCCAACGGAATCTTGGCGTGGATCATCTGGAAGGCGCCTTCAGCGTCCATACCCATCATGATACCACGACGGCCTTGGAGGTCAGTCATCACATCACCCATACGGTCAGCGGGAACGAAGATGTCCACATCGTAAATGGGTTCCAGAATCTTCGGACCGGCGTTCTTGAAGGCCTCTTTGAAGGCGTTACGGCCAGCCAATTTGAATGCCAACTCGTTGGAGTCAACCGGGTGCATTTTACCGTCATAGATGTTGACCACGATGTCGCGGGCGTAAGAACCGGTAAGCGGACCTTCTTCCATTTTCTCCATGATACCCTTCAGAATGGCGGGCATGAAGCGAGCGTCGATGGCACCACCCACAATACAGTTGTTGTAGATGAGCTTGCCGCCCCAAGGCAGGTCATAAGTCTCCGTGGCACGGATCGGGTATTTGGTCTGAGTGGGCATGCCCTCATAGTAAGATTCGATGAGCATGTGCACTTCGCCGAATTGACCGGAACCACCGGATTGTTTTTTATGACGATACATGGCCTCGGCAGATCTTGTGATAGTCTCACGATACGGGATCTTCGGAGCGTAGTATTCGATTTCAATCTTGTTCAATTTCTCAATCATCCATTTCACGATGTTGAGGTGTTGCTCGCCCTGCCCGGAGATGATCATCTGCTTCAATTCCTTGGATTGCTCCATCAGGAAGGTCGGGTCAGTCTTGCGGATTTCGTTCAGCGCCTGGCCGAGTTTTTCATCATCGGCGCTGTTCTTGGCGCGGACAGCCGTACGGAACTTAGGATCCGGATAAGCGGTCGGTTCAATCATATCGTCACCCTTGGCAACCAAAGTGGTGCCTGTAGGAGTGGATTTCAGTTTGATGGTGGCCACGATATCACCAGCCACAGCTTTGTCAACTTCCACTCTGTTCTTGCCAGCGAAGACAAGCAACTGGGAGATTCTTTCCTTGGTGTTAGTGTTGGTGTTCAGCACATCGTCGGCCTTGTTGATGGTGCCGTCGCATACTTTGATGAAAGCAACTTCGCCAAGGTGCTGCTCGATGGTGGTCTTGAAAACGAAACCGACAAACGGCTCAGCGGCGTTGAACTTGTGCTCATTGCCATTGGTGGCTTTCATAGCGGGAACCTCGTCCGGAGTGGGGCAGTTCTTAATCACGAGATCCATGAGGCGGTCAACGCCTTGGTCGGATTTTGCGGAAACGCAGATTACCGGGAATGTGCCGCGGTTGGCGATACCGAGTTTCAAACCTTTGATCATGTCATCCTCGGAAAGGGTGCCTTCCTCGAAGAATTTGTCCATCAAAGCTTCGTCGTTCTCAGCGGCGGCCTCAATCAAAGCGTTGTGCATCTCTTCTGCCTTGTCAGCTTGGTCAGCGGGGATGTCTTCCACAACCATCTTTCCACCGTTTGCGGGGAACTTCAGGAGCTTCATTTGCAGAAGGTCGATAACGGAGTCAAAACCAACACCTGCGTTTACCGGATATTGGAAAGGCATTACGCTGCCACCGAAGTATTCCTTGAGCTGGTGCATGGTCTCGTCGAAGTTGGCCTTCTCGTGGTCGAGTTGGTTCACCACGAACATCACAGGCACATTCATGGCTTTGGTGCGACGCCATTGGATTTCAGCGCCCACATCCACACCATTCTGGGAGTTGATCACCATCAGGGCGGTGTCAACCACTCTCAAAGCACCAATAGTCTCACCGATAAAGTCATCAAAACCGGGGCAGTCAATCATGTTGATTTTCTTGCCTTCGTACTCGGCATACATGACGGTGCTTTGGATGGACTGTTGTCTCTCCAATTCAACTTCACGATAGTCGGAAATAGTGTTCTTATCTTCAACGGTGCCTCTTCTGCTGACTACGCCTCCGTGAAACGCCATAGCCTCGGCCAATGTTGTCTTACCTACGCGGTTACCGCCAATAAGGGCAACATTTCTGATTTCTTTAGTTTGATAAACTTTCATCGGTGATTTTAATTATTTGATTGATAATTGATTGTTATTGTTTTTAAAGGGCGGCAAATATACACTTTTTTTCGACATCTTGCAACATATATATATTTTAGTACATTTATGCTTGAAAAATTCATAAAGTTTGTAAGGTTTGTAAAGTTCATGTTTTTATGAACTTTTGAGGTTTTTAAGGGAAAAATGCTGGAGAAAAAGGGTGGATGGGGCAATTATGTGTCTTCTAACTGATAATGCTCCAGTTCGTTTCGCGTTGCATGAGTTTGGCTACGGTTTTGGCAAGACGCACATGCTCCGGACGACTGAGATCGGGGTCGTTGTCCAGCACCTGCATAGCTAAGTTGCGTGTGTAAGCCACTAATTTCTCGTCTTTTACGATATCGGCGATTTTGAAGTCGAGCATGCCGCTCTGCTGCGTGCCCTGTATGTCGCCGGGCCCTCGCAACTGCAGGTCGATGTTGGCGATTTCGAAACCGTCGTTGGTGTCCACCATCGCTTTTAGCCGCTTCCGGCCGTCGTTGCTCAGTTCGTATTTGGACATTAGGATGCAGTAGGACTGGTTTCCGCCCCTGCCCACACGCCCGCGCAACTGGTGGAGCTGCGACAAACCGAAACGCTCCGCATTCTCAATCACCATTACCGTAGCGTTGGGCACATCAATGCCCACCTCAATGACCGTCGTGGATAACAGAATCTGTGTTTCCTTTTTGATGAAACGCTGCATCTCATAGTCTTTCACTTCTGCTTTCATTTTTCCATGTATGATGCCGATAGCGTACTTGGGCAAAGGAAACGCGCGTTCCATGGCCTCGTAACCTGCCATAAGGTCCAGCAGATCCATTTTCTCGGATTCCTGAATGAGTGGATAGACGACAAACACTTGCCGTCCCTCGGCTATCTGCCGTTGCATGAAACCGAATAGCCGAAGCCGGTCTTTTTCGTATAAGTGTTTGGTTATAATGGGTTTGCGTCCTTGCGGGAGCTCGTCGATGACGGATATGTCAAGGTCACCGTAGAGCGTCATGGCAAGGGTACGGGGAATGGGCGTGGCCGTCATCACGAGCACATGCGGCGGAGTGGTGTTCTTGCGCCACAATTTGGCGCGCTGTTCCACACCAAAACGGTGCTGCTCGTCAATCACCACAAGCCCCAAGTTCTGGAATTGCACATTGTCCTCAATCAGCGCGTGTGTGCCGATGAGGATGTCAACATCGCCGTTCTCGAGTCCTGCCAGAATCTCACGGCGCTTGGCCGTTTTCGTGGAACCCGACAGGAACTCCACCCGTAACCCCAAGGGTGCCAGTTGTTTGCTGATTTTTTCGTAATGCTGTGTGGCCAATATTTCTGTGGGCGCCATCAGACACGACTGGTACTGGTTGTCCTTGGCGATGAGCATGATAAAAAGCGCAATGATGGTCTTGCCGCTGCCCACATCGCCTTGCAACAGGCGGTTCATCTGGTGTCCGCTGCCCAAATCGGCACGGATCTCCTTAATGACACGCTTTTGCGCGTTGGTCAGTTCAAAGGGAAGATGGTTTTTATAAAAAGTGTTAAAATAGTGGCCCACCTGACTGAAAACATGCCCTTTAATCCGCTTTGTGTTGATCTGCTTCAGCAGCAGCATTTTCATTTGGGTGAAAAACAACTCGTCAAACTTGAGTCGGAGAGCGGCGCGCGACAGGTCCTGGTTGCTGGCCGGGTAGTGAATCTGGCAAAGCGCATCTTTCAATGACATCAATTTAAGATTATTTAACATGTCATCGGGCAGCGTTTCCGGAATGATGTCGTGCACTACGGGTAGTAAATTTGCCACCAATTTGGACACGGCCTTGGAATCCAAGGTTTTCTTTTTGGCGATTTCGGAAGTGTTGTACAGCGGCTGGAAGCGCATGGGCACGGGCGAGTCGCTTTGCGCGGTGGGATCGATCATCTCGGGGTGCGTCATGTTCCAGCGGCCGTTGAATACGGTGGGTTTGCCGAAGATGATGAACTCCTGTTTCCTTTGCAGCATGTCCTGCACCCACTTGATGCCGTTGAACCACACGAGATCTATGCTGCCGGTCTCATCCGAAAATTGTGCCGTGAGCCGTTTGGCGCGCTGTTGGCCCACCACCTGCGCATTGGTGATGCGCCCGCGCAACTGGATGTAACTGCCGTCCTCTATGATGTCGGAAACATGGTAAACATGCGACTTGTCGATGTGCCGGTAGGGATAATAGTACAATAAGTCCTGGAAAGTCTTGATATCGAATTCTTTGCGGAACACTTCCGCCCGTTTCGGCCCCACTCCTTTCAGGAACTCTATCGGGGTTTGGAGAATGTCATGGTCAGTTGTTGTCATGGTCGGGGCATGTTTTATTGTTTAGGTTGCAAAAATACAAAAAAACGCGAAAAAGGGTACATGAGGTACATGGGGTGAAAGGGGTACATGGGGGTACAAGAGGTGAGTGGGCTCTTGTACCCATTTCACCCCTTGTACCCACTTCACCTATCCTATGTGCACAGCACATACAGATCATCCCGCTGGTTGATGCAAAGAACCGGGAATTGTTGCGGGTTGCCGATGATTTTCTTCTCCCTTTTGCCTGTAAACAGGGTGGCGGGCGTGAGGTACTTGGTCATCATGATGACGGTAAGCGTAGCGTTCAGTTCTGGAGCGAACTCCACAGAAAAAAGGTCAATGTCACGCGAGGGTTCAACCTCATGCAACGCATACTGGATTTCCAGATTTTTGTACAATTTCTCCACAAAGGCGATATTGTCGTGCACTTGCTTTTGAAGTCCGCTGTCTTTGTATTTGGGCGATAAAATATGGATGGTGGACTGGTAAAACCGGCTGAAGTAGCCTGCCCACAAGGCCTTCTCCTTGGCTTGCCGCTCGATGTCCAACGGCAGCAGCACATGCTGGAACACATCCTTCTCCGGCAGCTTTTTCCCTACCGTCATCACGGGCAGGCGGGAGGGCTTGATGAAACGCATGGCTTTCCGCTTGTCGAAAAAGCCAGTTTTGCCTTCCCCGTCCACCCCGATGACAAACATGATGGTGTTTGTCTCTTCGGCGTATGGATACAGGCGTTCCGGGAAAAAATAGTCGGTAAGCAGGATGGTTTCGATATCGTGGGCGAGAAGCTGCTGCACATTCTGGAGCATCCGCTCGGTGTTGAATTTGCCCTTGCGCTCCTCCAAGGTGAAATCAAATTTAGTGATGACGGTAAGTGACGCACGAAAGATGGCGGCCAGCATCCCGCCGTAGCACACCGCCGAAGTGCCGTACTCGGAATCGTCGGCTATAGCGATGATGTTCAGCTTCTTCTTCTGGTCAATGGGTTCGTTGATTTCCATGTCCTCTCCGTCTGGCGTACGATTACAAATATCTTAGTGTAAACCTTTTACATTGGGTTTCCCGGCCACATACTCTTTCAAGTAGAAGGGCTCGAAATAGGCGGTGTCGGCAAAATCTTTGGCTTCCCATTTTTTCAATGCGGCAGGCAGCATGTATTGCGCCGACAAGGTGAAATCGGCAAAACGGGCGTTCGGGAATTGGGACAACAATTCCTTGCATTTCGGCATTCCGTTGCCGCAGAATATCACCTCTTTCTCTTTCAACAGTTCCGCGTATGTGTTTTCCTCCACAATCACGGATGCCACATCGTCCACCAAATTCATGGCAGCATCGTAGCGGGCAGCGAAAACCTCCATGCGGCGCGCGTCAATCATGGGTACGATGTCGCAGTGGTCGTTCCCGGTTTGGTGTTTCGCACCCTGCGCAATGCTCTCCAGCGTACTTACCGTGATGACCGGGATGCCGAGCGAGTAGGCAATCCCCTTGGCAGTGGAAACCCCAATACGCAAACCCGTATATGAACCCGGTCCGATACTGACGGCAACACATTGCAAATCAGTTGTTTTCACATCATATTCCAGCAAAAGTCTGTTGATGAACGGGAGAAGGTTCTTGGAGTGGGAGTTGCCATCGGCACTCTCTTTTACACCCAGAACTTCCATGCCTTGTGTCAATGCCACCGAGCACACATCCGTAGCGGTTTCTATATGCAGTATTGTCGGCTCCATTATAATCACTTTTTTATTCTCTAAACTATTATTATCTCTTCTCCTCTTCTCCTCTTTTACTCTTTTACTCTTTTCCTCCTCCTTTACTCCTTCATCCCCTGATAAATCATCTCATGCGCCTTCAACCGTATTCCACTCTGAGACAGTTTGTTGGGATAGCAATTGGGGTAAACGCGGTTGGAGAGGAACACATAGATGAGGCGGTTGTCGGGGTCGCACCATACCACCGTGCCCGTAAATCCTTGATGTCCAAATGTTTTCCTGCCGGCTTTAGCGGGCACTATGCTGCTGCTGCCGGGGTGCTTGGGTGTGTGGAAACCAAGTCCGCGAACACTGCACCCGTGCATTTCATGAGCGGAAATGAAGGTTTTAACCGTTTCTTCCGAGAAATAGCGGTTGCCTTTATAAACTCCGCCATCCAAAAGCATCTGATAGATGTTGGCCAGGTCTTCGGCGGTGGTGAACAGTCCGGCGTCACCCGCATTGCCGTTGAAGAGCGCGGCAGTCTGGTCGTGCACATAACCCTGCACCACTTGCTTGCGGAAGGTCTCGTCTTTTTCCGTTGGGGCGATCTCCGCCTTCGTAAAGCCATTACTCAGCGGCATGAAACAGGTATGATTCAACCCCATTGGTTCGTAAAAGTGCCGCATCAGGAAACTGTCCATCGGCTGTCCGGTTATGTTTTCCACCATATCCTTGAGCAACAACATGTTAAGATCGCTATACACATACTGATGGCCACCAAGTTTGCAATGGGCAATGGTGTGGCGCATGGTGTCGGGGTAGTCATTTCGCAGATACAAATTGTCGGCCACTTTGATGGAGAAATTGGGTGTCTTGTATCGCCGCAGGTAGGTTTCATCGTTCTGAATTTTGGTGTAGAACGGAATAAACGCAGGCATGCCCGATGTGTGCGTAAGCAACTCGGCCAGTG
>DGGS01000053.1 GCA_002392325.1 Bacteroidales bacterium UBA3868 | reverse complement strand
GGCAACGGTCACATGTGGCCCGCCTATCAGAACATGTTTATTGATCTGGCACCGCACACCCAGCGCGGCACCGCCAATTCCTCCGTGCTCATCAGTTGGGATGTGGGCATGGGTCTGGGAATTTTGGTGGGCGGCATCATCGCGGAGCATTTCGGCTATCATTGGGCCTTCTGGGCCGCTTGGATCGTAAATGTGATGGGCGTGGCCGGATTTTTTGGTTATGTGCGCAACAGCTTTGAAAACAATAAATTAAGATAATATTGTAGAAGGTCTTGGTTTGTTGTTATTTTTGTTATTTTTGCAACAAACTTATACATTAATTTAATTTTAATCCATATGAAGAAAAGACCACTACTTCTTTTGATCTTGTTTGCAGCGGTTTGTCTAACCAGCTGCTTGCGCGAAGGAATAGACACCATTGCGCTCCCGTTCGGCAAAATTCCAGATGGCGTTATTCCAGCGGAAATTCGCGAACAGTTTGAACAGTATATACCTATTTATGAGGGGATTACACCTCCCAACATTACAGGTGAGTATCTTGTTAGTCCGGATGTCTTGGTATTTACATCCGATGGCAATTTTGATCCGGGTTACCAGTTTGCCGATATGTACATTCAATTCTATGATCAAACTCCAAGTGGTATATGCAAGTATAGACATCGTCAAAGTCTGTCAACGGCGGATGCCCCCGAAGTCTATGTTGTCGGGCGGGATAATAATTTTACAGCGTACTTTATTGAGGACGAAATTAGATTTGATGACAATGGCGATACCCTTGCCTATTGCAAGATTTCGAAGATTGTTTCTGGCACCTGGACCGAGCACGGAATTGAGAATTACAGGAATGGATTCATTATGTTGGAAAAGTACGATCCGACAGACCTTTTGATGGATGTTAATGTGTTTCGTGTAGTTGAAGATGGTAACGGTTTTTCCGAGAATTACAACTGGGTGAAGTCATATTCCAAGGATGATGCGAATTTGCCAACATGTATTGATAAAAAACCTGCCCTTAAATAATCGTGCCCTATGAAAAAGATACTGTTTATTGTTATAATGGCCGTAGTCGCTTTCGGAGTGCGTGTGTCGGCTCAGGATTTGTCCTCTGACAATCATTTTGTGGTGGGTGCCCGTGCGGGTATCGACATCTTTAATATGCGCTATTCATCTCATGATGTGGATATTTACAAGCATCATTATGGGGTGCGCGAGCAAATTGGTCTTTTCGCGGAGTATGATTATCTTTGGAAAGGATTGGCGGTTCGTGCGGATGTGCTGTATTCCCCTCGTGGTGTGCGGCTCACTTGGCAGGATATCAACTACAAACTCCGTGCCTATTATTTTGATATTCGCATTCCCATTACCTACACTTTTTTGAGGGATAAGATGATACAACCCTATGTGATGTTCGCTCCCAATGTGAATTTTGCGTTAGGCGGGCATTCTTATTACGCAAACTTTATTCGTGATTATACGACCAAATTGTCCAAGGCCAATTTCCGCCCAGTGGACTTCAGTTTGTTCTTCGGGGCTGGTGTGAAGGCACCGATCCCTGTCGGAAAATACACTCTCTATGTTGGCGGCGAGTTCGGATATAATCTGGGTTTGTGCAACACATTCAGTCAGATGGAACTTGATAATGTGGCGAATGCCATCAATCTGCCGATGTATGATGTGAACGGAACGCGTAAGAACGGTGGCTTTGAGGTGGCAGTAACCGTCGCATGGGTTATTCCGCAAAAGGAACATGCTCCTAAGGTGAAGGAGGAACCTGTAGCAGAACCCGCTCCGACACCTGTTCAGGATACGGTGAAAGAGGAACCCAACTCTGACAATGTGATTGAATATCAGACCAAAGATTGTTACTCGATAGAAGAAATGAAGGCGTTCATCACCCTGAATATGCCTATTAACGACAAACGAGTCTGTATGTTCGATATGAAGTTTGAATTTGCTTCGGCGGTTCTGAAAAAGGAATCGGAAGCGCAATTGGATAAGTTTGTCGAGCTGTTCCAGATGTTCCCGAACATGAAATTGCAAATCAATGGTCATACCGACAATATAGGTTCCGATGAATACAACCAAAAACTTTCAGAGGATCGTGCACTATCCGTGTACAATTATTTTGTCAAGAAAGGTATTCCAGAAAACAGCATGAAAATCAAAGGATTTGGAAGTAAATATCCGATTGACACGAATGAAACGGAAGAGGGTAGAGCCAAAAACCGTAGGGTGGAAGTGGATATTCAAATGTAAAGGGTTTATCATCAAAATATTAAAGAGGAGAATGTTAATGTTCTCCTCTTTTTTTTGAATGTGTGTAAATAATACACAAAAAATGTATATTTGCACTTTAATTCTAGAATATGGTAATAAAAGAGGTGTTGACCAAGCGGGATATTCGGGACTTTGTACGCTTTCCGAAACAACTGTATAAAGGTTGTCCCTATTTTGTGCCTTCCTTGGAAAAAGGAGAGGTCAAAATCATGACGAAACATCCGGCTTTGGCCTTTTGCGATGCCAAATTCTGGCTTGCTTATCGCGATGGCAAGATTGTGGGTCGCATTGGAGGCGTGATTAACCGGAAATGCAACGAGGTGAAGGGTCAGCGGCGGGTGCGCTTTGGCTGGTTCGACGCCATCGATGATGCGGAGGTGGCTAAGGCGTTGTTTGATACCGTGGAACAGTGGGGCAGGCAGCATGGAATGATCGAGATCTCAGGGCCGTCGCGTTACTCCAATATGGAAAAACAGGCTATGCTGGTGGACGGATTTGAATTTATGCCCTCCATTTGTGCCGATTATAATTACGACTACTATCCCAAATTGGTCGAAAATCTGGGTTTTGAAAAAGAAGTGGATTATATCCAATATAAAGTGCCAGTGAGAGAAGTTCCGGAGCGAATCAAGAAACTATCGGCCATGATGACGGAAAAATATCATGTCCATTTGCGACATTTCAAACGAAAAGAGGAGTTGAAAATATCCGGCAAGGAGTTTTTCCATGCCCTTAACCGCAGTTATGCGGATTTGTACAATTTCATTCCGCTAACAGAAGAGGAGATTGAATGGGCAGTGGACGAGAATTTTCAGGTGGCCAATGTCCAACTATCCTCAATGCTTGAGGATGAGAACGGTAAGTTGGTGGGCTTCGCGTTCTGCCTGCCTTCGTTGAGCGAGGCCTACCGGAAAGCCAATGGCCATTTGTTCCCGTTGGGTTGGATTCATATTCTCAGAGCGTTGAAGCACAATGAGTATGTGGATATGTACCTCACTGGAGTGCTTCCAGAATATCACAGCAGTGGCATCCATGCTATTTATCATCAGCAGTTGCATGAGGCGTTTCTGCGAAATGGCTATAAGTATGCCTTCTCTTCGCAGCAGCTTGAGAACAATACAGCGGCACGCATCTGGCCGAAATACGGCGCCGAGTTGGCCGCCAGAAGAAGATGTTATAAGAAAACTCTTTCCAATGAATAGCAATGCCCGACAATATGCCTTAGTGACGGGCGCGAGCCGCGGTTTGGGCAAGTCCATAGCCTTGGAACTCGCGCGCCGTAACATTCCCACCATTCTGGTGGGTACTAACGAGCGTGTGCGTGCAGTGTGCGATGAGATTGTGACTACCTATCATGTACCGTCTGAATGCTATATCACCGATTTGACAAAAAAGAAGAATGTGCTCGCTATGGCAGAAGCCATTAATTGTCAGTTTGAGGTGTTTATGCTGATAAACAATGCTGGGGTGGGGGGGACTAAACGCTTTGAAGACGCCGATATCTCTTATTTGGAGAATATTATCAATTTGAATGTGCGTTGCACCACACTGCTGACACATGAACTGTTGCCCAATCTGAAACGTCAGCCCAAGAGTTACATATTGAATGTAGGTAGTATGGCGGCATTTACGCCCGCCGGTTTCAAGACGGTGTATCCTGCCAGCAAGAGTTTTGTGCTTGCGTTCTCCTTGGGGTTACGCGAGGAGTTGAAGAAAACCTCTGTGTCGGTAAGTGTGGCTTCACCCGGTGCCATGGCTACCAATCCGGATGTGACACAACGTATTTTGAAACAGGGTTTCTTCGGCAAGTTTACTTTGAAATCCACTGAGAATATTGCGCAAAAGTGTGTGCGTCAAACACTTCGAGGGAAACGCAAGATTGTCATCAATCCCTTGAGCCAATTCCTGTCGGCCATAGTCCCCGAACGCTGTAGAACCCGGATGCTTTCCAAAATAGTGCGAAGGGAAATATGCGGTTGGTGATCTCCCGTCTCCCCAACATCCCCCTAAAAGCACTTCACTATCCGCTCCAGCCAGAGTTGGTCCACTTCGTCGAAGGTGTTGTAATGCTCGCTGTCAATATCGAGCACGCCGATGATATGGTCATTGCGGAACACAGGCACCACAATTTCGCTGTTGGAAGCGCTGCTGCAGGCGATGTGGCCCTTGAACTGGTGCACATCGGGAACCACCAGCGTGCGTTGCTCCTGCCAGGCGGTTCCGCACACACCGCGCCCGTAAGCGATGCGCGTGCACGCCAGCGGTCCTTGGAACGGACCTAATACCAGCTCGTTGCCGATTACTCTGTAAAATCCTGTCCACCAGAAGTGGAAGGTGTCGTGAATGGCTGCCGCCATATTGGCCATCAGCGCGATGTCATCTGTTTCGCCTTCCGCCAAAGACTGCACCTGACGGAGCAGCAAGTCGTATTTTTGTTCTTTATCGTTCATATTCTAATGGTAAAAAATACATCCAAAATAAAATCGGGGTCCTATCGGCATGAGCAGGTTCCCGTTCGAGATGCTGTTTAGACAGTCGGCCTTCAAAGTCAGATGAACGGATTTGGTGATGATGAAGTCGCAGCCGATGAACGGGTCGATGGCCATGAATGGCTGTTTGTGGAACACGGCGTTGTGCTCCGGTTGCCAGTCCGTCCTGTCGCCATCAAACATCAGCAGGGTGGTGCACGCGCCTCCGCCAACCGTGACTCCGATGTAAGGCATCACATACTTGAATGGCCACTAGAACTCGCCCAGGAATCCGCCCCAGCCATATTTGATGTAACTGCCGTTCTTCATCTGCCGTAAGGTTGACACATATCCTTCGCCACCAATCATCCAATGCTTGCCGAGGTGCGCGCGCGCCACACCCCCAAGTCCGAAAGTGGCGCCTTTGGCTTGGTATTGTATGGATGGAATATGCCCCTGGAGATACCCGGCATGTATCATCATGCCGCCGTCAAATCCTTGGAATACACGGCGCTTTTCCTGCGCAAACCCCGTGAAGGTTATGGTGAGAATGAGAAGAGTGGAGAGAACCGTTGCGATTTTTTTCATTATTCCTGTTTATGGCTGCAAAAATAACAAAAACGCTATTTTTTGATGATTTTGGTGCAAGAGCCTCCGGCTTTTACAAAGTAAATGCCTGCAGGGTAGGATTGAACATTGAGTTGGATTTGGCTGTCGTGGCAGATCTCGCTTGCCATCAATTGGCCAAACACATTGTAAACCTCAATGGTCGTATTTGGCTGTAAATTGTTGATATTTAAAATGCTGTGGCACGGGTTAGGATAGGCGACCAGCGTGTTGGCGAAAGTTTCATCCTCGATACTGTTGGGCATCCAACCGTTCATGATGGCCACGCCGGAGAGATCAAATCCGCTGCTGCCCCAGGGGGTGGGGTAGGGGTCGTTGATAATATGGCCGTTCTTGTCAATGGAACCATATTGCGGGTCAATGCAACCCACCACATCCACGATGCGCACATGCGTGATGTTGTTGATATCCAGATTGCTGTAACCTGCCAGTTCTTCCAAATCAAACGGAGTGCCCCAGCCCACAAGGTATTTGCCTGCCAGATTGTGGATTTTCCGTGGATTGATAGCACCGCCATTGGTCACTTGGGTGTTGGCCTGGGTGTTGGATACAGAGGGGAAACGGTAGTAATGCTCGCCATCTGAACTAACCTCCACAAACGCCTGTTCCAGAAATGTGCTGTTCAGGGAATTCTCGAAAACGGCGAAGTCGTAACCCTCACCGTTGCTGATAGGTTGGTCAAAGGTCAGCACGGCTGTGCCCGCATCGCCCAAACTGACCACGCCGTCGGTGGTGGATTCGCTGCTGGGACCGACGCCGTCGTTGTCGCTGCCGTAATCGGCGTATCCCAGCGATTCGTTCGAGATCCGTTTCAGTCCGCGGGTGATGTAGCAATCCGTAGCCCACCCGATGATAGCCGGGTCGTCAAAATAAATGGCTTGGCATCCCACAGTGCCCACGGAGTCATCAAACTCCAGTGTGGTCTGGTCGGGAAGTGCCACGGGCATCACGGGAGTTGTCCATGCGTAGTTGAAGTTGGTGTCGCTTTCGCCACAACTCTCGTCGCCGAATTTCACGAAGTCGCCGTCACCAACGCGTTGTGTGTTGTACCCCCATTGCGCGCCGGAACCGTTGATGTTGTACATCCACCAGTTTCCAGTGAGCTGGAGATGGAGGTTCCCCTCATGGAAATTGATGCTGTCAATCATGCCGTTGAAACCGCTGAAACTGAAGCGGTCGTCATAGATGGCGATGGTGTGCAACAGGTCGGCCACCAGGGCGCTATCGCTGTCGAAGTGCACGCCCCACGCCAAACAGGTGTCCGGTGTGGCCCAGTTTACGGCCACAACCGCCAGTCTGTCGCCGTTGCCCACCCAATAAGCCACATCCGTGGCGGGAATGGTGGAGTCGTCCGGCAAATCTCCATGTTGGGCTCGAAGTCCTAAGGCGAAAATGGATAGAAGCAATAAACACAAAATCTTTTTCATTTTTTGAAAGTTTTTAGTTTTACAAAATGTGCCATTGCTTTGGGAAAAGTTTTGGAACACGACCTGTGTTCCGTGTTGGCCTACCTCCCGAAGCTGTTCACTATGTTCTTTCCAGCAGGTTTTCTGGCTTGTCTCTTTCGCCCTCGGCCTTCCCATTGAATACAACAGTGGCTTGTTTGACGGCGGTTGCCGGAGACTTACAGCAGCGGGTACTGCACAGGATTCGCACCTGTTTCCCTCTCACATCCCCATACGGGAATTGTTCACTGGAAATCACGGCAAAAATACAAAAAATACGGGATTTTTGTATCTTTGCATCTTTGTTATATACGACAAAAGAGTTCATGGGATTGGTAAGCAAATTTCAAGAATGGCAAAAGAAAGAGTTCGTTCGCAATTCTTTCATGCTGTTGTCAACCAGCACATTGGCGCAAATTATCAGTTTCGGGGTGTATCCGTTGCTGACCCGTTTGTACACGCCTGAGGATTTCGGTGTGGTGAATGTGCTGTTGAGCATAGTGGGACTCTTGGCCATCCTGTCCACGGGACGCTATGAGCCCGCACTGGTGCTGGAGCGCGACGACAAGTCTGCCAAGTCGCTGTTTCAACTGATTGTGCTGATTAATCTGGGCTTGTTTGTCGTTGGCCAACTTGTGTTTACCCTATTTGCCCGTCCTATTGGCTCGCTGTTTCATACGACAGGTAACATGGAACGGTGGTTGCCGCTGATTCCCGTCATGGTTCTAATGGCTGGTCTGTGGCAATGCCTTAATAATTTTTGTGTGCGTCAAAAAAAGTTCAAGGTTATTGGAGAGTACAATATGGTGAAAAGCACCTCCAATGCGGGTTTGAAGCTGGCCTTTGGGTATGCCGGAATGCTCCGCTCGGGTTTGGTGGTTTCCACTATCATTGCATATTTCTCGGCTCTTGCGCTATCGCTTGTGCGAATGGGAAAGCAATTGAAGGGAATTTTTGAAATAGACAAACAGCAAATGCGCGAGATGGCGGTGAAATATGCCAACTTCCCGAAATTTGAGTTGCCCAATGCCCTTTCCAATATGCTGGCAGGCAATTTGCCGATGCTTCTGCTTCCATTTTTCTTCGGAATGGATGAGATTGGCATGTTTTCGCTGGCTTTGACGCTTGGTTTTTGCCCCGTGGGTCTTTTTACGGGTTCCATGGATCAGGTGTTATACAAGAATATGGTGGAAAAATATCATAATCAGGAATCGCTGAAGCCCGTGGTATCCCGCTTTTGTCGGAATACGGCGGTTGGTTTATTGCCGTTTTTTGTCCTCTTTTTCTTCATTGCCGAATGGTTTTTCACAGTCTTGTTTGGCGCGCAATGGTCGCAGGCGGGCGTCTATTTCAAAATCATGCTACCATGGCTGTTCATGGTCACCATGACGGCCTCGCTGACCGCTGTTCCGAAGATTTTTTTCAAACAGCGCACCGCCATGCTGATCGAGTTTACCTATATCTTCTTCCGTGTGGCCGCTCTGTTTGTCGGCATTTGGAGAAACGATTTCACTCTTGCGGTGATTTGCTTCAGCGCGGTGTCGGCCATAATGGTTACGGTGCAACTCGTATGGTATTTTTCCCTTATTAGTCGTCACGAAAAATGTTTGAAATAAAGCTTACACATCATAACGGTTACGCATGGTACGATAATGGTACTGTGTTCGTCAAGGGTCTCCTGTTTGTGTCTGACACCTTGTTGAAAGGACCCGATTTGGTAGATTTTTTTGCGGAGTGTTCTAATCCTGAACAATTTAAGAAAAGGTTGGAGAAGGCGAACGGCATATTTTCGGTTGTGGTGAAAAAAGACACTCAATTGTGGGTAGCCGTTGATCGATTGCGCTGTTTCCCAATATTTTACAGAAAGAAAGATAACATTGTTCGAGTTGGAGATGACGTGGACGCTTTGTTTGATGCAAAGGAACCCAAAGTCTGTAATAGGGAGGCGCGTCAGATGTTTGCCGCATCCGGATATACGGTGGGTGAGGATACGCTGGTGGAGGGCGTGAACCAGGTACAGGCGGGTGAGTGGGTGCTGTTTGAAGGGAATGGTATGAAGCGTGACTTCTATTTCCGTTTTTCCGCTCCGGTGCGCCCTGTGTCGTACGAACAAGCCAAACGCGAATTGCACATGTTGCTTGACCGCGTGGGCAAGCGATTGGTTCAGGCGTTGAATGGTTGCCCGGTGGCCGTGCCGCTTAGCGGTGGCCTGGACTCCCGACTCATCGCGCATCTGCTGCATGAGAATGACTGTCAGAATGTTATCTGTTTCACATACGGAAAAAAATCGGACAATGACGAGTGGCAGCGCTCCAAACAGGTGGCCGAGCACTATGGTTATCCCTGGTTTTTTGTGGATTACGAGAATGTGGATGTGACGAACCTGCTCTCTGATGAGCATTTTCTATCCTATTGCCATTATGCCGCACAATACAGTTCGAAATTCTATTTCTCGGAGTATTTTGCCGCCCGGTTCCTGCAGGAGGCGGGGCACATGGCATCAAACACGGTTTTTGTGCCAGGTCATTCCGGGGATATGATTGCGGGAAGCCATCTCCGTCCCTATATGCGAAAATATCAGTCGGTGAATCAGATAGTGGACGATCTGTTATACACGCACTTTAATCTGGTTGAAACCACCTGCGCTGACAGGCGGTTGTTCCGTAAACGGTTGGCGCAACAGTTGCGCCAAATGCGTGACGATAGGGAGAACCTGTATTCCCTGCTGGAGTGTTGGGATGTGCGCGAGCGGCAGGCTAAGTATATTGTCAATTCCTGCAAATTGTGGGAGTTTACGGGCAACTCATATCTGCTTCCCTTGTGGGATGCCGAGCTCACGGCCTTTTTCGCCGCTTTGCCTTTTGAATATCGGATTTGCAAGAAATTGTATGAGGATGTTTTATGGGAGATATTTGGGATGGAAGGTGTTTTGTATGATGAAGACAGGAAGATGACCTTGCCTTCCGGCAAAATGGCGGACATGAAGTTATGGGTGAAGCGTCATCTGCCGTTTTTGCGGCCCAAAACACCGCTGTTTGCCCATGATCCTCTTGATTTTCAGCGGCTCACGGTACCCATGCGGCAGGCGCTTGCCCAATCGCAAAACCAGCGGCACCTGCGCAGTTACAATGCCATCATGAGCGAATGGTATCTGATGAAGGTCTCGCTCGCTTGAAGATTGTCGGTTATGTGTGGGGTTCCGCTCGCGCAAAAATTATCGGTTATGTGTGGGGTTCCGCTCGCTACGCGAGCGGAATGGTGGGGTGTGTTAAATTATTGCCCCTCCACCATTCCGCTGCCGAAGGCAGCGGAACCCCAATATGAATGATCTCGTTTTAAAGCAAGTGGAACCCTCTTAACAAAAAAACGGCCCATCCGAAAGGAGGGGCCGTTCAACTATTTACTTATTATTTGTAGAATCTGCTTGGCGGGTTAGTCTTGGATACAACGAACGGACATGCCGCATTCATGGACACCCTGACTGACCATATGTGAGTGGTCGTTGTTATAATATGCCCAGTAGTAAGCGGTGGAGGAATATGGAGTCGAACTCCAATAATAGGCGTGATTTGTATTGGGCATATGATAGTATCCATTCCCGTTGAGGAGTCCGGCATACTGGATGGAGAATGTGCTATAGTAGGCGTCGATGTTGCTGTTCAGCGTGTTCATATCGCCTTGTGTGGGCAAATGCCAACCACGTGGACATGCTCCTTGTGGCTTGCTGGATGAGTTAACCGTTATCAAATGGTTATCACTAGGCGTAAGGTAATAAACATTTGTTCCAGACGCAGCTTGCCAGTTGTAGAGATAACCGTATGAACTTAAATTCCCAGTAGAGCCTCCCGGATAGTAAATATATCTTGTGGAAGAAGAAGCGGTGGTGCCGGTTGTGGGAGTTGCAATTAAAGTACCCGCGCCGTTCTCGGTCTGGTTATAATAGTTGTCGAAGTGGGTGGCCTTGAGGTTGCTCTTCATCCAACACTGCGAACCGATGGACACTGTGTTATAAGTGTTGCCGTCCTGGTCATAGAGCGTGCTGCCGCAGTTCATTTTGGTTCTGACTACACGCTGTTCGGTAGAGTATGTGTAACCAGCAGAACTTCTGGCCCATGCGCGAATGTAGTATTTCGTGTTCGGATTCAGATTTGTGATGGTATAATTTCCGCCTGCTGTATTGGTAACTGATGTACCAAAGTTGGAAGGAGCATCCGAGGTGTTGATACCTGCGGAGGTCGAGTTGGCATCGGTAATCGATATCGGGCTGGTGGAATAGACCAAACCTTGTGCGTAAATTCCAGTACATCCGCCCGATGTGCTGGAAGCGCTGACAGTACTGTATGAGTGGTTCATCGTAATCGAATTCTTGGTCACTTCAGCAGTGTAATAGTAGGCGTTTGCATAGTTGTTTGATAAGTACACATCGGGATAATCGTGAGTGGTGAATGAAAGGACGCTGCCGTAAACGGTGTCCATAGCGCTGATGGCGTAAGCGCGGACATACCATTTTTGGTTGGGAGTGCTCCAACTCGAAGTAAAGGAAAAGGCCCCCGTGGATGTGCCGGAAACAGGTTCTTTTCTGAAAAATTGACCTGATTTCAGGGTTGGGTTGTTGTTGGTACTACTATAAACAAATCCCTTTTCCGTAATGGTGGGGGTTCCGGCATTGGTGAGTTCGCCATTCCATACGAACTTCATTGATGTTTGGTTGTCTCCATTGTATGTAACACCAGTTGTACTAACTTCCGGTGTGATACCCGGTTTGAACGGGGTGTTGTTGTTGGCATACAGATAGAAGGATTTTGAGACACTGCCAATGGTGATGGTTATATAGACATTGGCTACCGCATAGTACTGAGTACCAGCCGTAAGACCAGTGATGGAAACAGAATAAATACCTGTCCCAGTACTTGAAGAAGTTCCACTGGTAACTCTGGTACCACTGGGATATGCTGCTGTATAAACATCAATATCGTGGCTGCCGAGTGTGACATATGATGAAGATCCCGCATTGGTGATGTTACCTTTTAGGGTGGCGGTGGTGGCACCATAAGAGTAACTACTGTAAGTGTAAATGGTAGGAATTGCTGGTGTGCTGAAACTCTTCACTTCGCCGTAGGTGGTTCCCTTGGCGTTCGTGGCGTATGCACGGTAGTAGTAGGTCTTGCCCGGCTCCAAATTGCTCAAATTTGCCGCCATATTGCCGGTGGAACCAGTGACCGTGACCGTGTAGTTGGAGGTTGTAGGCGTGGCTGTGGTGCCGTAGCAGATACCACGAGCCGTAATGCTACTGCCGCCGGTAGAAGATACTGTGCCGGTCGTAGAGTAGGTGTACCGTACGGAACGATTGTTGTCGTGAGTTGCGATATTTGTACAGGTGGCTGTACCAGTCGTGCTCACCGTCGGAGCCACGCTGCCGGAAGGTCCGTTATACACACAACGCATAGAGTAAGAAGAAGTTGAACTGGTCAGATTCGAAACAGTTGCACTAGTGTTCTGCAAATAATACACTTGTCCTGACTGTGTTGTCAAGAAACCAGCACGTGTACCATAGTCATCAAATGAGGCAGTAGAATAGCGAAAACCAGCCGGGTAGGCGTTGAAACCGGAGGCGTTGTTGGAGGATTGCGTATTACCAACGGCACAGGTGGTCGTGCTGGAAGTCCAACCGCTTGTGGACGCCATGGCCTTGGCAATATTGGCGGCTGTGCTGTTGCACTGCATGGCAGTGTTGCCCTGTAATGTGCTCTTCAATGTCTCGAATTCGGCAGGGGTGGGAACATGCCAACCAGAGGGGCAGACACCCTGTACGGCAACCGAGGAAGAGGCGGCGCCACGCATTGCTGCGGCGAAGGTGTAGAGACGGCCGTAGTTGGCGTTTACAGAGGAGGAACCGTTAGGAATGTAGTAACCGTTAATGGTGGTTCCGTCTGAATAGGAAGTGGAACGCAGGTTCTGGGCCATCCAGCACTGGGAACCGATAGCCACCGTGGCATAGTTGTTGCCATTGTAGTCACTGATGTGCTCCGGATAGGAACTGCCAAGCAGCGCTTTGCAGGACTTGGGATCCGATTGGGCTGTGAAGGACTTGACCTCACCATACACGGTGTCAGCACCTCTGATGGCGTAAGCACGGTAGTAATACTTGGTTCCGGATGTCAAACCGCTTACAGAGAAAGGTCCTATAACATATGGGTAGGATGTGGGTTGTGTGGATACCGTTGTGTATCTGTTGGTTACACCAGAAGCGCCAATTTTCAATGTCGTGGTGGTAGTCGCACTGCTGCTATATACGAAACCGACACTGGAAAGGTTGGACATCGGAGGCATGGAATCATTGGAAACAACGACACCGGGTTTGATGGAAAGTGAAACGGTTCCACCGGATGCGGTCACATTATAGATGTGGTCTGCATCGGAAGAGGAGGTTTCCACTTTGGGCAGTTGGATGGTGGGATTCTCACCGTTGGAGTTGATACGAATACAGCGGACAGACATGAATACGGAGTCAGGAGAGGTAGTTGAACCTATGCTGGAATTGTCGTAACCGATATAGGGATTTCCACGATAGTACGAAAGTCCGAATGCTTTCTTATCTGATGACCAAAAAGCGGCAACATTTCCCATACTACCTGTTTCTGGTGTGATTTTACCATTAGTAGTTGGGTAATGTCCTGCAGGTTTGATTGAAAATCCTGTTTTATTGTTGGTTGATTGGTTGTTACCGACTTCATCGTTATAAGTGGAGTTGGTCCAACCTTCAGTGAAGGCAAGAGATTTTCCATAATATGTTGGATCCAATGTGCCTTTATACTTATCTTGGTTCTTAACATAAGTTCTCAATTCATTCCAGTCTGTGCTGGAGGGCAGTCTCCATCCTTGCGGACAAATCTGAGATGCAGCGACATAGTTATACAGACGGCCATATTGTGCGTATGTAGTAGAGGTCGTGTTGGGGTATGCGTATCTGGCATAGGAGGAGGAGTAATTGAGTGAAACTGCGCTTGTGGGTCCGGTGATGTTACCAACACTGGATGCTAAACATCTCATGTTTTCCCTCATCCAGCACTGGTTACCGATACGCACGGTAGGATAAACATTTCCGCTGTAGTCCGTTACAGTTGGGCTGGTAGGACATGCTTCGCCGTCCTTCGGGGTGTTCTGTTCCTTGTTCAGTTTGTTGATGCTGTCGTTCAATTTGTCGAGTTCGTCGTTGAGGGCGTTGAACTTGGCCAACATGTTCTGATAGACCGTTTCCAAATCGCAAAAGTTCACGGCCTGCTCACAGTCGCCGGTACCGGTTGTGCCGGAAAGGGTCAATGTGCCGCTTTCCGTTATGTCTGACAAAACAGAAGGCACCTCAATGGAACCCGTGGCGGCAACCACCACATCACCATTGAAGGTCTTGTCGCCCTCAATGGTCTCATCATTCGTCTTGGTCACGAAATTGCTCAGATCGGCAGTGGTGAGATAGCTGCTCAAGTCAGGGGTGTTGCTCAAGTCATTGTAATCGCCGCTGGTGGCCACATCGGCCAAAGTCGGTTTGTTGACGATGAAGGCAGCATCAGAGGGATCCGTTTCATCCCAGTCGGATTGCGTCTGGGCAGGGAGGTCAGACAATGTGATGAATCCCCTGTCGTTGGCCAGGTCGCTCGTTTTGTTGGGGATGGTTGGCGTTCCGGTCAAATCGTTGTAAGCGCCGGTGAGGGCAACCGGGGCGAACTCCGGTTTGTTGTTGATGCTGTCCCACTCGATGTTCAGTTTCACGAAACCGCCGTTGGTCAGGAAGATGGTGTCATTGCTGATGCTCAATACCTGATACTCGGGGATGGTGGGTTTGTTCAAAATCTGGGCAACACCGCTGGTGGCGTTCCAGTCGGCGTTCACCTGAGCCGCAGGGATGGTGGGTTTGTTCAAAATCTGGGCAACACCGCTGGTGGCGTTCCAGTCGGCGTTCACCTGAGCCGCAGGGATGGTCGGCTTGTTCAAAATCTGTGCCACACCGCTTGAAGCGTTCCAGTCAGCGTTCACCTGAGCCGCAGGAATGGTGGGTTTGTTCTGGATATAGGCCTTGGATGAGGTGTTGGTCTCGCTCCAGTTGGCCTGCACCTGCTCGGCCGGGATGGTGGGTTTGTTCAAGATTTGGGCCACACCGCTGGTAGCGTTCCAGTCCGCGTTCACTTGTGCCGCAGGAATGGTGGGCTTGTTGCTCAGGTCATTGTAACTGCCGCTGGTGGCAACGGTGGCGAGTTCCGGTTTGTTCAAAATCTGCGCGGTACCACTGGTGGCGTTCCAGTCAGCGTTCA
>DGGS01000031.1 GCA_002392325.1 Bacteroidales bacterium UBA3868 | reverse complement strand
CGTCCACCATGTAGTAGATGGCCACCTGGTCGATCTGAACCTCAGCCACAATGTCGGTGTTCTCCACCAATGAGTCAATGGTGAAGGTGTAGGCATTGCCGTTGAACACAACATCGGAAAGCATATCCACGCCATTCACGAGGAAGCTGCTCAAGTGGAAATGATCTTGAACAGTACCGCTCACGCTGCAGCTGCTGCCAGAGAGAACCATTTGCTCTGCAGGAGCAATCGTGCCGCGAACCTCGTCGCTGCCAAGATAACTCAAATCGTTGAGGTTATGGATGGAAGCCGTCACCTTGTGACCGAACTGAGCCGTTACATATTGTGTAGTCACAATGCTGTCGAAGTCATAGTGGTCAATGATGCCGGCATTCAGCGCATTCACGGTAACTGCCATAGTGTAGTAACCGTCGGCAGGAGCAATGGTGGAGGTGTGGTCAGAACCGTAGTTCACCCAAGTGTCGTGGCTTTCGCCAGCGGCAACATTCACACCGTCAAAGATACCAGCGCCTGTAAGCACACGATAGTGGATGTTAACAGTATCCTTCTTGAAGCATGCCTGTACATAGTAGTTGGATACATACAGCGTATCGAAGGTATAAGTGTAAGTACGGGTAGCGGGATCATATACCACATCGTCAATTACATTGGTACCGTCGATGATAGCGCCTTCAGATGCAGGAGGAGTGATACCCACCACCAAGCTGTGCAGTGAGTAGTGCTCGTCAGCAATCATGGTAACCACATGTCCGGTAGGATTCAGCAAGGTGTCTGCGTGAGCGGGCACGAAATATCCGCCAACCACAGGATCGTTGCTGTCGTAGTTGTAAGCGTATTTGTTGATGTGGAATTCCATCTTGAACTCAACATTGATCGTATGTGACTCGGTGATGTTGCTCAAGGTGTACATCATGAAGCTTGCGTTGAACGGGTCTTCGTTCATCACTCTCTCGCCGTCAACCCAAACACCAGCGGTGTGGTACATGTTGTCCGGAATGATGTTGATGGTGAGGTCACCATTGTACGGAACCTTAACCAAACCAAGCGGAGAAACCGTACCGTTAGGACCAGCTGTTACGGTCACGTCGATAATCGGCATAATCTTGAGATTGTCAAAGGTAATACCCATGTTACCTGCCTGGCTGAGTGCCTCAACAGCGATGTAGTAAACACCTTCGTTGGCGTTGTTGAAGAGGTAGTCATAGGTGTAATCCTCTTCGGCCTTGCTGAAGTCGGTGTGGGAACCAATCAAGGTCATGGATGCGATATCCGGAGTGGTACCCATATAGACATTCATGCTTTCAGACAAGCTGCTGAGCGCATTGTAGTCATAAGAAATCTGCATTTGACCGGCAGGAATCTCGATACAATGCGTGATGAAGTAGTTCTGAGCGGCCATGGTGTCGTTGTCCATGTAGGTCATAACACCATTGCTGTTCTTCCACAAGTTCGGGTTGTTGTTTTCGCTGCCTTGTGTCCAAGCATCGCGACCGAGTACAACACTGGAGAAGTTTTGTACATAAGGAACACTTGCCGGAGAAACCTGACGGATGTCAAGGAGAGAGATGACATTGTTCTCTTCATTAACATCACCTTCGTAATTGAGGGTAACATAGATGTTGTTGGAACCATCAACAAAAGTAGGTGCGGTAGCAAAGTTGAAAGTATAGGTTTCACCAGGCATGATCGGAGCGGTCGGAGTAATAGTTTCGGTAACCACATCTTCAGGAGCAGCCGTTTCGCTCATTTGATAAGAAGCGGTGAAGCTGCGAACCGTGTCGGACATCGTGTTGTTTTTCACGGTTACAGAAACTTCAGCATTGCTCAAGTCACAATTGTCGGAAATCGGCTTAATAGCTTCAGCGACGAGATCCTTGTTCAAAGCAATGATGGAAATGTTATCCACGGCTGCAGGAGGTTGCGTACCAGCAGAATTGTCATTTTTCCAACAGAAGTAAATACGTTTCTGACCTGCGAAGGTGCTATCCAACTCATAAGTAAAGGTTGCCCAACTATCATTCTGATTGAAGTATTTGCTGTTTCTGAGAGGATTCACCATTTGCTTGGTGTTTGCAGGAGCGGTAACTGTAGTAGATGTAGATGCTGATACATCACTGCGGTCACCAACATACACATACATGTAGTCATAAGAACTTTCTCCGTAACCCTTCCAGTCAAAACTCAGATGATAAACATATTCAGGAACAACATCAATATCACGATATGCCCATACAACTCCAGATGCAGAAGCTATTGTATATTCATTTGCTGCTCCTTCGTTGTTGGAGATATACAAAGCGTTGTTGTCTCCGTTGCCGGTAGCATTACCTGTAAACCATTTATTGGTTGCAGGTCCATTCACCAATTGCCATCTGTTGTTTTCAGCTTCATTGTCAAAACTACAATGGTAAGGAAGTGTGGCCGGGTAAGCTATCGTGGAGAATGGTACCTCATCTGTATAAAGTGATTCATCGCCAGCACCGCAAACGGTCTTTATACGAACCACATACGCGGTAGCCTCATTCAAACCTGTAAGAACCACATTATAGGTGGTATCGCCTGTAACTGTTGTCCAAGTTGTAGCATCCTGTTCTTTGTACTCAATGGCATAATTGCCTTGGTGTTTTGGATCTGTCCAGGAAACTTTAGCGGTATTGGCAGTCACGTCAGAGACCGTAGGAGTAGCAGGAGCAAAGCAGGTCGGGGTCAAGAACACGGTGAAATCATCCAAGTTCCAAGATTGAGTAGAACTTGTACTTGTGTAGCGCAGAGCGATTCTGCCAGTAGCAGGAACATTGTTGAATTCAATAGGTCCAACGAAGGTGTTGTTTCCGCGGGCACTGACCGATGTCAGAGTCTGAATCGGAACAAATGTGGTAGGATCGTTCAAATCAGTAATCACACCAATTTGCAAAGTATCCGTAGAAGAGGTGGAAACTCTATTGGCCCAGAAAGTAATACTCAAGGTATTGATGTCATTGGTAAACTCAGGCAGAGCAACCAAACCTTGGTTACCCTTCATTTCCAAGGAGTTGTTTCCAGATTGAGCGGCAGCAGAATAACCTACATAAACGAAAGGAGACTTTACACCATTGGATGCGGTGTAACCAGCGCCATTAGAGTACCAGCAATTGGCAAGTTCTGTTTCACCACTTCCCGTATATTCTTCGAATCCTTCCGTATAAGGATTAGCTTCTGTAACGGTCAGCGGCAAACAAGGTGAGGTGAAGTAATATGTAGCACTCCATGCGGAAGTGTCACCTGCAACAGGATCACAGACAGCACTCACACGGAAATAATACTTTTCGTTGCTCAACAAAGAAGTGAAGGTATAGAAGGTGTCAAGAACCGTTACAGAAGTAAAAGTGGGTTCTGATTCATGACGGTATTCCAAAAGATAGCTTTGAGGTGTTCCTACAGGTGTCCACCAAATGGTAGCATTAAGGCTGCTATACATGAAATCTGTAGGAGGCAAACAGGTAGGAGGTGTTCCGCAGTAACCTGTATATAAGATTTCTTGAGAAGCTAATGTGGAAGCATCACTACAATTAGCTATTCTTTCACCATTCTTCGTGATGTTGAAACTTGCTTCATTCGCATAGCTACCTGCAACCCATACAAAACTCACCTCATGTCCCTCACAAACGGTTATGGTTTGGGTATCGGATGATCCGCTGGATAATGTTACATAGGAATCAACTTCATTATCAATCAAAACATAGATGGCACTACCGTTCCAACCATCGCCATAGCTGTCTTCCATACTAATCACATAGTCACATCCACTCCAACAACCTGGCAAGGTGAATGTAACCGGCTCGCTCCACTCGGAAGTGGTTGTCGCATCGCAAACCACATTAGCATAGAAATCGTAAGTTGCACCTAAATCCAAATTGTTGAAAATTGCTTGGCGGTTGTTGTTAGCCACTACCACTATGCCAGAAGTCGGTTCTGATCCTGTTGGCACACAAACCACTTGATAAGTCTGGGCGTCAGGATTATTTGCAACGGTAACAACTACGGTAGCGTTATCCGGATCGATATCCACAGAAGCGATTCCAGGAGCAGCACAATACGGACATGCTTCGAAGCTCAAAAATTCACCGGCAGAGGGTGCTCCACCGCTATAAATTTGTACTCCATTGTGTGTGAGAACCATGCTACATTCGCCAGGATAGCTTCCTGTTGTCCATCTTAAGGAAATGTCAGAACCGCTACACAATGAATATGTGAAATTAGCTGTATTTCCGCTTGAGATGGTTGCCGTTCCAAGTAAAGCATCGTCTTGATAAATACTGATTTTGTTGCCGTTCCAACCATCGCCATAACTGTCTGTCAAGTTTAACACCAAATCACAAGAGTTTGCACAAGGAACAAAGAATGTTTTGTCAAGGTGAGAACCTTCTGATTGAGAGGTACAATTAGCATAAACATCGAAAGAAACGGTATGGTTGGCTCCTTCTTCAAGATTGCTCAAAGTATAACTGGTTGTGGTGACTGTATCAACAATTTCTGCACCACCGTCAACGGTGTAAACCACTGTCCATTCGGTTTCAGTACCGTTGGATGTCCAAGTAAAGGTAGCGCCACCATTGGCAACGGTAACATTATCAGACACTGTCGGTGCCGGGCAGGAAACAACAGGATCACACATCATACCTGTGATATTGAACTGTACTTGGTTCTTAACAGACAATCTGTTGTTTGCCGTATAACTAGCACCTACAGCATTATAATTTGTAGGATCACTATACACATACATGGCGCAATTGGATGTGCTGTTGTAAACTCGACAAGCCAATCCACTGCTCCATTGCATATTTTCATCTACTATAAGACCAAGGTTGCTTATTCCATCATATTCAAAAGGAGTGGTAAATGTAATGGTTGTCCATTCATTTGCAGTAAAGGTAACATCTCCTTCAAACACTTTCTCTCTTTCAGTAACTGTAAGCCAATCTGTAGTACTTGTGAAAGATGTCTTGTCGGTATGTACCAAATAAAGTTTAATATTCGGTGTTTTTGTTGTTCCACCATTATAGAATGCAACACTGGAAATAGTGCCAGACATTCCAATTTCGGCAGAAGTGTAAATCTGCTCGGAAAGAGTGTTGTTATACAGTGTGTATGCGGGCAAATAATTATTCGTGGCCGTACCCTCGCCCAGTGTGATGATACCGGATGATTCATGAATCGTTACACACGGTGTCTCCACTGTAGTAGTAATATATTCGCTCTCTTCATCGCTGCAGATGGCTTTCACGCGCACATCGTATGTTTGCGATTCATCCAAAGCAGCAGTTGTGTATGTGGTGGCATTGGTCACGGTAGCGGTAACCCAAGTGAAAGCGTCATGCAGTTTGTATCCAACCTCAAAGTTACGTTGGGTGGACATAAACGGTGTCCAAGAAATGGTTGCTGTCTGGGCTCCTTCATTATAAGTGGCCGTTACAGCGGTAGGAGCACCACATGCAAACTTAACATACTCATCAGACACTTCAGACCAGTCGCCATTCTCGCCGTCGCAAACAGGTTGCACCTTGAAGGTAATGGTGTGGTCATTAGGCATGCTTACCACGAGAGAATTGGTAGTGGAAGTCAAATCGGTGGTAGTACCTGTGGTGGCATCCATCATTTGGATGTTATAGCTTTCAGGTGTACCCCAACAACCGGCTTCCCAAGTGAGGGTGAGTGTTTCAATATCTAATTCAGGCTTGCTCGGTGCGGAGCAGGTAGGAACTTCATCGCAATTGATAGCCAAATTGATAACCGGAGCTGTTGTGCCCACATTTTCTAACTTCAAAGTCAGTTCAGTAGCGCAAGCCGGAGTCAAATTCACCACGCTGCTGCCTGTGAAGGTAGCAATAAGTTTGTCGGTATTAACCGCAGTACCGTCATAAACCTTGAGTGTAGCGGCCCCAAGTTGCACATTGCCGCTTAAGGTTACCCAGCTGCCAGTGCTGCTTGGACGAATAATCAGAGTGTTATCACCTGTAGTGTCGGCTTGATAAATCACATTACCGTGGCAAGTGGTGATATCGGCAGCGTTTACAATATTGTAGTTCATTTCCAACTTGTAGGTGAAAGGACCTACCCATTCACTCTGTTCAGTAGAGCTACAATGGTTACGGATATAGAAGGTATAATATTGACCGTACTCAAGATTGTTCAAAATTCTCGGACGGAGGTTTGCGGTAGCCAAAGTACCGTCATTGTCAGGATTGAATGAAAATTGGGTTGCTTTGTATTTGATGTCCCAATTGTTCTGACGACCAATGATACCCCAGTTCAAAGACATGGAAGACTCGGAAATCGGAGTAGCCACCAAATTGTTCGGTTTTTGACAAGCGGGAATGTATTCCACCAAAATGTCGCGTACACGAACTTCTTGTGTAAGACTGTCTTTCAGCAATCTGAAAGCAAGGTTGCCATCCGTAGCGTTGTTCAGGATATAGGTGAAGGTGGCGGCATTGTCACCAGCGTTGTACTCGTTCAATGTTCTGAAGGTCTCCACCGGGTGGTTCACATCAGTCACAACACCCAATTGAATCTTGCTGTTGTTATTTGATGTCCACTGTTCTGTAGTGAAGGTGATCTGCAGGGCATTCAATGTTGTGTCAAATTTAGGAAGTACGGCATACACATTGCCAAATGCGGTATTGTCGGCAGCATCCGTCGTTCTGTTGTAGTAGTTGTACATCTTCATGTCGTTGTTGGCGGCGACAAAAGCACCGTTATCCTCGTATGTGCCTGAATAGTAATTGTTCCAGCAATTGAAGTTAGCGTCAGCATTGGAAGAGAAAGCGGTAAACGGAACACTGATGGGATCGCAGTGTGTGGTAATGGTAGCCACATTAGAAGGTTGGCTGGTTGATCCACCGGCGCAATTCGTTCTAACGCGGAATTTATAAGCAGTGGCACCCGTCAAACCCGTAAGGGTATAATGAGCTGTATCAGAGGTTTGCTCCACATTCACAGTGGTCCAGTTGTCAGAACCATCTTCAGCATATTCCACAACCCAACCATTGTTGTTATCGCCAATCCAGGAAAGTTCCACAGTGGTGTTGGTCGGATCGTATGCGGTGAGATCTGTAGGAACGAAAGCACATTGTGTGAATTCAGCTGTTTCAATAGTCACAGGACCATTGGCCTTGAACATGAAGTTAACGGCCTTGTCTTTGTAAGTGTCCGGAACTTGGAAGATAACATGACTCATTTCGTCGTTGTTCGCAATATTGCCAATAACATCGAAACGGTTGAGGGCGGTACCTCTATAAGAAGCAAGGATAGAAGCTGAACCCTTGATGTCTAACACAACATAGGTGTTGCCAGAAGCGGGAACGGTAATCGGCGGTGTCATCAGCCATTGACCGGCTTCGGTAGCTTGGGCAGTAGTGCCATCAAAGGTGAAGTTTTCAGCAGTCCAACAAGCAGGGATTTCGGTTGTTTCAAATTCCTCAACATAAGGCAATTCAAAAGCAGCGCATCCGGAAGTGAACAGGTAAGGAGCCCAAGAGCTTTGGTTGTCCTCATCGTTCGGGTCGCAAAGAGCCATAATCTCCACCTCATAATCGGTTTGGTCAAGCAAACCGCCGAAGGTGGTGGAAGGAATACCACTGATATTGAGCGTTACCCATTCGGTAGTACCAACAGGGCGGAAACGCAATGTCCAAGCGGTCTCATTGCCACCAGGTGTCCAAGAAATGGTGGTGGTGGTGGATAGATTGGAAGTGTTGATGTCGGTAACCACCGGACAAACACTGGTTGTGGTGAATTCAACTTCATCAGTATAGAGACTGTTGTTGTTCTCACCGCAAACGGCTTTCACACGAACTGTGTAGGTGGTTTTCTGATCAAGGTTACTGAATGTGTAGGTGGTGTCGTTAATAGTAACGGCAGTCCAATCATTTTCGCCAGTCTTGTATTCCAAAACATAGCTGTCGGCATTGCCTGTCCAGACAACGGTAGCGGCATCGGTGGTAATATTCGTAATAGTAACAGAAGCAGGAGTTTCGCAAGCAAGTTGGTCGTTGCAGTCAACAGATGGCATGGAATATGTCATTTGGATGTTGGCTCTATAGCTTGTCAATGTGCCGGCGATTTCCTGACCTGGATCTGCATTATCTACATTCTTGTACCAAACCTTGTTTGTGGCAGAAGTATAACGGTATGCTTTGCTACAGCCACCGGAAACTGAACATCCTATACCCCTTACTAACACGAGAAGACTTTTACCTTCAGGAATATTGAGGTTTCCGGATATCGGGAAATGAATCCATCCTGCAGTACTGAAATCGGGTGTTCCGTCATATATTTCACGGGCACCCTGCACCAAAGAGGCAAAGGTGTTTGATGCGGTCATGGTATAGCCGGCATCAACCAGTTTTACCCACATTTTCATAGAAGAGCCCGTGGTCGTAGAAGAGGCATTCAAATAGAAAGCGATATCTTTCAACAAACCAGGAGTGATTTCATCATACAAATGAGCGGCATATTGCCAACCCCATAAACCAGGGAATAAATAAGCAGTAGAAGTGCTTGTGCCTGTTCCTATTGTTATGGTGGAATCCACCATGACAACAACTCCATTCAAGCAGCCCACTTCAAACTGGCCTTCGATCCACTCGCTGCTTTCGTCACCGCAGTTTGCCTTCACGCGCACATCGTACACGCTACTTCCTTGCAAACCGGAAAGAACGACAGAAGGTTGTGTAGCGGCAACCGTGTACCATTCGCTGTGATCCACGAGCTTGTACTCGAGAGTCCAAGCGGTTTGGGTTGAGTCGGACAAAGTCCAGGTGATGGTGGCGGTGTCAGCGCTTACCGTAGCGTTAATAGCTGTGGGTTGAGCGCAGGCGGCCTCAACAATCTGAATGTTGTCAATAGCGGCCGGGAACTGCTCACCACCATTATTGTTATTCACCCATTCGAACACAAGATTTGCTTTGCCCGCGCCCGCTGCCGGGATTGGGAAAGTGTGCTCTGTCCACTCGTTCTCACCCACGATAGTGGTTTTCCAAGTTGGGGTAGTATTAATAATATCATTAGTATAATTATATAAGTACACATTTAACATATCCTTGCCTTCCTCACCATTCACGCGAGAGGTGAAAGACAGAACCGCACCCTTGGCAGGGATGATAATACCACGGCTTGCCTTCACATTGGAAGTGGCGGATACATTGTACTTGTTGGTGGCACCATTGGTTGAGGAAATATACAACTTGTTGTTGTCAAAACCTTGCGCTTCACCAACATACCATTTGTTGGTGGCGTTGCCGTTTGCCAATACCAAATCATCGGTGTTGGTGTCAAAGTCAAGCACATAAGGCACCTCAACAAACGGGACCACGATGTCGCTGTTAGAACGCGGAGCGATTTCAATTGTGTTGTTATAACGGATTACCAAACCCGTAACATTGATCACTTGATTTGCGGTCAGGGATTTGGAAATATTCTTGAATGTGCTGTAAATTTGAATAGTGTTCGTGTCTTGTGAGACATTCGCTCCAGAAGCACTACCATTCTGGAAGGTATGGTCGGCACCCACTGTCACATTCTCCACGGTAACCAATTTTCCTTCATAATTGGCATAATTGGCAATCAGGTCGGCGAGGGTAACCACAACTGGTTGCACTTCAGTGCCGCGAACTCCGTCAGCAAGAGGAGCGCCGGCAACCGGTTTCAATTCATTCATTTGTTTGTAAAGCGCATAATTACCATACATACCGCCAGGAATAACATCGCCAGGGTTGTATGCCTTGTCCATGGTACCATACACATAGATAGCAGCGGAATTGTCCTGAACAAAGGTGTGGTATTTGTCGGCGGTCTGGAAAATCACCGTCATGTCACTGTTAATCTTGAACAACTCTGTAGTGGATGTTTGTTCTTTGAATGCGGCAATGTTAGCCAATGCCGTATAGGCAGGAATCGTGTAGGTTGCTGTGGCAACATTACTGTTCTCCGTTCCCATAATGGCAATGGCTTTCACCGTCATTGTGGAATCAACCGTAATAGGAGCTGTGTACAAGGTGGAAGAAGCCGTAGGTGTGGAACCATCAAGCGTATAATAAATATTAGCGCCTTCGGTCTCGCATGTGATGGACACTGTTGGGGCACTATAATAGGTACCAGAAACAGGTGCCAACACAGGGGTGGCAACAGCCATAGCTCCTGAAGAATAAATAACTTCAATGCTCTTCAGGTAAACTGCTTTGCGAGTGTTGGTGGGTTGATCCCATTCTAAAGAAATCACACCCTCGGCAGAACCAGTGAAGGTGTAATCTGTGGCGGTAGCAGTGATATTTACACTTTCTTCACCGCCTGAAGTGAAGTATGTGTCACCCACTTTCACTTTCAGGGTAGCCACCACATTGGCGTTTCCGGAAGTGTTCACCTTCACGGAAGTGATGGTGCCGTTAATACCATTGGTGGAAAGTGTCAAATCGGCATAAGGATTGTTGTTTGAGCCGAACTGCTGGCCTTTGTCATCATTGTATCCGAAATAAGGCGACGACGGTGTAGAGGTGCTGGCCGCTGTCCAGTCCACTCCATTAAGCGACTGTACACCTAAATCGGACCATGTTTTGGCCGTAATGGTATGCGAATAGGTTGTCTGACCTACCACATTACCGACCGCCATCAATGTCACCAACACGATGGCCAAAAAACTTTGCATTGTGCGTGTCAAAGTTTTAAAAGAGTCGAATTTTTTCATAAGTAATGAATTTAAATTAATATTATGATTTATATCTTTTTAACAATCAGGTGTTTATAAGTTATTCTCAAAAAATTCTTTCTCTACTTACAAGGTGCGAATATACAAAATTTTTGGTTTTTTTCGTTATTGTTAATAAAAAAACTATTTTCTATGTTCTTCAACCGTCAGGCAAAACATCCGAAAAAAACAAAAACCAAAAAACAGTATCTTTGCAGCGAATTTGTTTTTGAAATGAAAAAATCTCGTTTCCCCTTAGCATTTGCCCTTTGCGCACTTCTTCTGATCTCCGCCTGCCATCGGAAAGAAAAGGTGGCCACGCCCCCTATGACCCCCGAACAGGAGGTGAAGGTGAAAAATGTGGAAATCGATTTCCTTCGCTACGAACAGCAACTGTTCTCCCTCGACCCTAACCACCTGTCCGAAGGCATTGAAGGCCTTTACGGAAAAGTGCCCTCCGTGCTGGTGGCCAAAGACAGCTGGAAAGACGCGAACATGATAAAATCCCTACAAGGATACCTTTCCGACCCCACCATCAAAGAGTTATACAAGGAAACACAAAAACAATATCCGAACCTGGATAACCTGAAAAAAGAACTGACCGACGCATTCAGGATTTACCTCACCCATTTTCCCGAAGATTCTGTTCCTAAGATTGTTACGATGATCTCCGGCATGGATTTCTCCATACCTTCCGTCTGGGGATACGACAACTACCTGTTTATAAACCTGGACATGTACCTCGGACACAACTACAAATATTATGCGCTGTCGGGAATGCCAAAATTCATTAGTGCCCGTTGCGATAAAAAATACATCGCCTCCGACTGCTTCACCAAAGTGATGGCTTATAAACACTTGCCTGACAAGACTTTAGTGACCGCTCTCGACAATATGCTCGACGAGGGGAAGAAATTGTTTCTCACCCAAACCGTGTTTCCGAACAAATCCCCACAGGATATTATCGGCTATAGCGCTGACAAGTATGCCTGGATTGAAAAAAACGAAGGAAATGTTTGGCAATATCTGATGGATAAAAACATGATCTACTCCAAGGATGAAGAGGTTATCCGCCAGCTGGTGGGCGAAACGCCCTTCACCCGCGTGTTCGGAAACGACTCCCCCGGCCGCATCGGCGCCTATATCGGATGGAAAATCATCCAAAACTATATGAAACAGCACCCCGAAACTTCGCTTCAAGACATTATGCTTCGTACAGATTCTCAAAAAATACTCTCCGAATCCCACTATAAGCCATCTTTTAAATAATTGTAAATTATTTTTTATTAAAATATTAATTTTGTAAAATATTTTTATTATCTTTGCAGCGAACTTAAAAACAAATTACTATGTCAGGAGTTAATAAAGTTATTCTGGTTGGTCGGTTAGGAAAGGATCCCGAGATCAGAACCTTTGAAAACAACGTCAAAAAAGCATCCTTCACCATGGCAACATCCGAGTATTACAAGGACAAAAACGGCAACCGCGTGGAGCAGACCGAATGGCACAACATCATCTGTTGGCGGGGGTTGGCCGACAATGCCGAAAAATACTTGAACAAAGGCAAAATGATTTACCTGGAGGGTAAATTGCGCACCCGCAGCTGGGACGATAACGGGGTGAAAAAATACACCACCGAGATTGAGGCCAACACCTTCACAATCCTGTCTCCCAAAGGAGAAAACTCAGGAGGCGTGACCACTCAAATGGAAAACCACACGGAAAATGTCGCCTCCGTTGTACCGCCGGCAGAACCGGTTTTTGAATCCGATACGGACGACCTGCCGTTCTAATGTTGTAATGGAACAAGACAAAAAACGCAGGGCCGCCACCATGGTGACAGCCCTGCGTTTTTATTAAATGGATTTACCTGTTATTTGATTCCGCGTAAGTCTCACCGGTGCACACCACCAGGTCGGCACGGCGGCACTTCTCTTCTTGCGGCCACTGGCGTGACATGCGCTGCAACACCTCGCTGCGCGTCATTTCAGGATTGCGGGCCAAAACCCGTTTGATGCGCAACTCCAAAGGCGCATCGGCCACAATAATCTTGTCAAAATAAGAGGTCAGACCGCCTTCAAAAACCACCGCCGACTCCATCATGACGGTTGGCGAGTCTTGCTGTTCGCACCATTGCTCAAACTGTCGCATCACAGTCGGGTGCACCAACTGGTTGAGTTTCTGCAATTCCGCAGGATCGTCAAACACTTTGGCGGCCAGTTTTTTGAAGTTCAATTTTTGACCATCAAACACATCCGCACCAAAGGCGTCCCTTATCTGCTGGAGAAACTCAGGGGTTTGGTATAACTTTTTGGCCTCGTCGTCGGCATAATATACGGGAATGCCCATCTCGATGAAATGGCGCGACAGGTATGTCTTCCCCGTGCCGATTCCGCCGGTCAATGCAATTTTATACATTAGTGCAAATAAAAGGTAACCACCTCCGGTGACTCTACCGCGACCAACTCGGAACCATAGTTGTGATGCGCCAAAAAATCGCGCAACTCTTTGTTGGTAAAGGTATATACTGAAACCCTGTGTTTGGGCTTTATCAGGTCTGCCACAGACACATACACCTCCTTGTCCTTCTTGTTGAACGGCGCACTCAAGTACTTCAACCCCTTTTGGTTGAATGTCAACGCAAAGACAGAATCGGATACCGTGACTGTTTTCTTTCCTTCAGGCAAGTTGTAGCAAACCACCTTGAAATTATAGGTAACCCTATAATCCTTGGAAAAGGTAACGACAAACCATGCCCCAATGGAAATCATCAGGCATACCAAAAAAGCCAAAGACGGCAGTTTCAATTTTTGTTTCGGCATTTTTTATTTTCCCTCCTTTTTGGCTCTCAGTTGGGCCTCATCAATGGCGATAGCGGCTTTGTCCACCTCAATACGCACATCATTGGCAATCTCAATCACAAATGTGGTTTCTTTCACGTCACAAATCTTACCGTGAATACCGCCAATCGTGGTTACTTTGTCGCCTTTTTCAAGACCTTTCTTGAATTCTTCCATTTGTTTCTGGCGTTTCTGCTGCGGACGAATCATGAAGAAATAAAAAATCACAATGATGAGCAGAATCATAATAAGAGTCATACTCATACCGCCACCAGGGTTTTGTGCTGCTTGCAGCAAGGGTAACATGTTAATCATAAAGCAATTTGTTTATTGATGAATACTAATTTTTGTAAGATGATACATTGGCCGTAATGGTCAAAATGGTTTCGGCCGGATAGGTGTTGGCGCCAACCAAAATCCGTTTGACCACTTTCCCTTTTTGGGAAGAGGAGTCAAACACCACCTTAATCTCGCCCGTCTCACCAGGACGGATAGGCGCTTTGGGCGGCATGGAAGTCGTGCAGCCGCAAGTGGCTTCTGAGGAGAAAATAATAAGGTTGGATTTCCCGGTGTTCTTGAATTTGAAGGTGTAGGATAGTTTTTCCCCTTGCACCACCTCACCGAAATCGTAAGTGGTACGCTCAAACTCGATCAAAGGAAGTTTGTCTTTTTCTTTTTGTGACATACCGTCCGCGGAAACGGGAATATGCACATCCGAAACTTTGAAATCCCCTTCCTGCGCGGGCTTGCGATGGCATGCGCCCAAGACTACTAATCCTATAATCACCAATATGAATGTTATTTTTCTCATGTTAATTCTGATATAATCCTATTCCTGTTTTAACGATTTTTCCCTGCTCTTTGAAATCCACAATCAAGCGGTCTAATATGCCATTAATGAACTTGGGACTTTTGTCTGAACTGTACAGTTTTGCCAGTTCAATGTACTCGTTCATAGTAACTTTCAACGGAATGGTCGGGCACTCCAAAAACTCACAAATGGCCATTTTCATCAACAGAATATCCATTCCGATTACTCTTTCAAGTTCCCAATTCTGCAGTTTCGCCTCAATCATTTCCTCGTATTCAGCGTCATTTTGAATCGTTTTCTTGAAAAGATCCTTTACAAATTTCTCATCTTCCACCGCATCATTGTACAATGGGAATATTTTATTCTCATTGCCGTTTTTCATTTTGAATTTGGTGATATTTTTGTAGAGCATCAGCAACGCCTCATCGTAGTCGTCCAACCAGTTAGTCTCTTTTTCGCTGAAATACCAGCGGATGTGGTCATCGGTGGCCAGAATGTTTTCAATTATTTCCAGAACAAACTTCTTGTCCTCCTCATAACTTCTGGACGGTTTTGACATATACGCCTGGTAAAAGTCGGTTTCTTCCAAAATATGGAACAACCGGGGGATGAAATCACCATCGTTTGACCAGTCAATATGGTGTTGGGGAAGCAGTTTTTGGAGTGTCACATTATCCTCAATCTGTTCAATAACCTTATTGTCCACAAACTTGGTGTTCGGATTCAAATCCTCTTCGGTGGGATTGTGCTTGTTGCGAAGGTCCTCCAACTTGTTTTTCCGGTAAAAAGTGACTTCCGGCAAAATGGAAAAAAGCCACAGAAAGAGCACATGGCAGTTTTTGATGGTTTTTATGAGTTCGTTTTGAGAAGTCAACACATCCGCATTGGGCTTCATACTGTATGCGTACAAAGCCTGCATTGTCTTGGTTCTCAAGTATCTGCGACTAATCATAGGAATATGTTTTTACTGTAAAAAATGGTTCTCTATTTCAGCGTGAAATAACTCTCGCCTAAGAACTGGTCATCGGTGAACACTTGCACCACATATTTCCCTTTGATGGCCTTGTCATCCGGCATCAGATCCCAATTCATCGTCACCGTTTTGGCCTGATTGTCATAGTTAACCACCTGCTTTGTGGAATATTGCAGTCTTTGGCCATTGTTCACGAAAGAATAGGTCTCGCTGGAACCCGGGGTGAGTACTTTTCCGGAACCCGGAACGGCAATACGGCAATACACATTCACCGGACCTGCCTCAATAAGGGAGTTCTCACCGAGGATAAATGTGGTTTTTATTCTTTTCACGCGGGAGGCTTTGTCAGTCGGTTCCTCGTCGCCCTTATTCTTAACCTGATAACCCGCACTGCGGATATTGTATGCTTTGTAAACAGCCGCACCGGAAATTTTTGCGCTGAGTGCTTCGTTGGATTTCTGGATGGTTTCCTTGTCCTGACGCTCCTGCTCCAAGTCCGCCTTCACGGAAAGGTTCTCCTCTTTCAACTCTTTGTTTTCCTGATACAGCTTATCCATCTCTTTCACATATTCTTGAGAGATGTTCTGCAGACGAGCCAACTGTTTCTTAATCTGACGGTAGTCGGCTTGCGAATTGATCAACTCCTCAATATGGGCGGCATTCGCCATAATGATACTGTCTTTCTCGCTCAACTGGTCTGACAAAGAACCATACTGCGATTTGATTTTCTCATGTTCGGCCAGAAGGGAGTCAAGTTCTGCCTGCAACTCCATGTTGCTGTTTTCCACTTTCGTGAATTCCTTGTTAAGAACGGGTTTCGCAAAAAAACCGAAATACATGGTCGTGGCAAAAAATACACCGGCCAAAATTCCAAGCAAAATAACCCATTTTTTCAACGGGTTGTTTTCTTTGCCTTGATCGTTTGTGTTTGAATAATTTGATGTGGTTTCCATTTTTATGATTTTTTATTATTAATTATCTGAAAAACAGGTCTTATTTCAAATATTGGTTCAAATTCTTCGGAAGATAAAAGGTGTTGTTACGGTGCATATACACAATAATCGAAGGAAGTTCGATTTTTTTCTTGTTTACCGTAATGAAATTGGTGTAACTGTCGGCTTCCAAGGTGTTTTTCTTATTCTTCACCACCAATTTATAATGATTGGGAGCCAAACTGTCAATACGAGTGGTATAATTCTCAAACACCTTATGGTGATCCACATAAATTTCAGAGGTGAGTTTGGACAGCGAATCCGTCAAATGAAGTTGGTCACACAGGTACTCATGAAGCTGGATGTTGGTTACATAACCAGTAAGCACCTCATTTTGAGGATGGTACATCGCATAGAACACATTCTCTATTGTATGACCGAAAGTAGTGAACCCGAAGTAGGTGCGGCCATACAGGAACTGACTCAGCATCTTGGTCAGTGAGATATTGCCTTTCCGCTGCTCTTTGGGCATGGGGGATTTGTTGTAATCACGGGCGGATTGCAGATATTCGATGTCCGCATTCGTGATTTGGACATTGTAATATTTTTCAAAAAGCGCAGGCCATTCGGATGTTTCAACCTCTTTCAGTTTCTCCGACATTGACCATGTGGGGAGTTTGTAGTCTTCAAAGGAGGACATGATCTGATTGAGGGAAAGTTTGTCGTAACCATGATTGGATTTTGCATTGCCAATGGTTACGGCGCCGGTACCGTGATCGGGGACGATCACCACCAGTGTCTGTCCGTCTTTGTTGGCAAAATTGAGTGCCTCTTTGCAGGCTTTGTCGAATTCGATAAATTCTAGAAGCGCGTTTTTCCCGTCATTGTCGTGGGCCGCCCAGTCCACTTTACTGCCTTCCACCATCAGGAAGAAACCATTGGGGTCGGAAGCCAGCATTTGGATGGCTTTCCGGGTCATCTCGGCCAGAGACGGCGTGGTTTTGGGATCGCGCTCAATCTCGTAAGGCATGCTCGACTCATTGAACAGCGCCCAGAATGGCGCTTTATCACAATTCAGCATACCTTGCTTATCGTCCAAAAACACCTGATAACCATGTTCTTTCAAAAAATCCTGATATTCGGGAAGGAGATAGGAAACGCCGCCGCCTATGACCACATCCACCAAATTGTGCACCATTTGCGGAGCGATGGTTTTGTAACTGCCCCGGTTATAGGTATGTGCGGCACAATCAGCGGGAGTGGCATGAGGAAACTCGCAAGTGAAGACAAGTCCCGTTGATTTGTGGAGCATCTGTTTGGATGCTTCCAGCAAGGTGGCCAACGGCTGGTAGGCGCGTGTGGCGTCGATGGGGAAAAGGTCGTGGTCGGTTTTCACCGGATAGGTGGAGATGAAACCCGTTTGACTTGGCTGTCCTGTCATGTAACAAGAAGTGGTAGGCGCGGAATCACCTATGGGCGCATCGGAAGAACAGGTCCCGAGCAAACCTCTTATGTATGGATCTATATTCAGATTGTTTTGCGTGGAATCCTGATAATGCAAATACCAGCGGGCAATGGAGAGCAAACTGGTGGATGTCCCGTCGGGAATCATCACAATCACATTTTTTATAGGTTGAGATTGCCCATAGAAAAACAAAGTCTGAGCAAGCAAGAATAAACAACAAAACAGTCTTTTCATAGAACGAAAATATTCAGTCTGCAAAAATAACAAAATATAAATAAAACATAAATAAAAAAATCATGCTTTATCAAGACTATTTTTGTATATTTGCCGCCTTAAAAAATGTTAAAATTTCAATATGTTAGATAAGGATTTTTTGCCTATTATTCCCAGAAGTAAGAAGACGCGGTTGCGTTACCGCGTGGCTGTTATAGGAGGGGGAAGCTGGGCAACCGCCATCATAAAAATCATCTCGTCCAATTTGGAACATATACATTGGTGGATTCGTGACGAGGAAATGGCCAAACATATCGTACAATTCGGGCACAACCCGCGCTACCTCAGTTCCGTGCTCATCAACCCGGAAGATGTGCGGGTCAGCACGAACATCAAAGCCGTGGTGTCCAAAGCCGACTATGTCATCATTGTCACCCCTTCGGCATACCTGCATAAAACACTGGAACCGCTGCAACGCAGCCAGTTACACAAGAAAAAAATCATCTTGGCAGTGAAAGGTATCGTGCCTGAAACCATGCAGTTGATCAGCAACTACATGCGTACGCAGTTCAAGGTTCCGATGGAAAACATGTCCATCATCAGCGGCCCCTCGCACGCGGAAGAAATCGCCCAAGAGAAATTCACCTTTCTGACCGCCGCCTCCGAAAATCTGGAACTGGCGGAAACCGTGGCCAAATTCTTCACCAACCGCTATTGCCGCACTTCGGTGTCGAAAGATATGATGGGCGCCGAACTGGCAATTGTGTTAAAAAATATTTACGCGCTCGGCGCCGGTATCTACAGCGGTCTCGGTTATGGCGACAATTTTATCGCCGCTTATGTGGCCAACTGCCTGAAAGAGATGAAATACTTCGTGTCCAAACTCTACCCCAACGAAGACCGGCACATTTCCGATTCTGTCTATCTGGGCGACTTGCTCGTTACCGCCTACTCCACCTACAGCCGCAACCGCCTGTTTGGCATTATGATTGGTCACGGACTCTCCGTCCGCGTGTCCCTCATGGAGTTGCGCATGGTGTCGGAAGGTTACACCGCCTGCCGTTGCGTTCACGAAATCAACAAAAAACACCTCGCTGACATCCCCATTGTGGAAACCATTTACGGCATTCTTTACGAAAACAACAATGTTTCTTCTGAAATGAAACGCATCGCCGAACATTTTGTCTGATGATCCGCTTCGTAAAACATCAGGAAATTGACCCGGAAAAATGGGATAAAACCGTGCTGGGGGCCACCCAACCCACAGCATTGGCCACTTATGCGTGCCTCGATATCCTCGCTGATAACGCCTGGAATGCATTGGTGGAGGATGATTATCAATGCGTTATGCCCCTACCCTACCGGTCAAAACTGGGTTTTTCCTACATATATACCCCGTTTTTCCTGCCTCATCTTGGACCTTTTTCCCAAACAAAGACAGAGCAAAAAAAGATTTTAGATTTTTTTAACTATATTCCAGCAAAATATATACAGCAAGATCTTATTCTCAATCGGGAAATACTATCTTTTCTTCCTGATAATGAGGTGTTTGCCATGACCTCTTACGAACTGGACATTTCCCTGCCCCATCAAACGCTGTTTAACGATTTTTCACAAAACACACGAAGGAACATTGCCGCCGCAGAAAAACATTTATTAACGGTGGAATTGAATGACCAATCCCTTTCTGATATTGTTTGTTTGTTCCGAAACAACAAAGGCAAAAATAAGGAAGTGCGGTTTCAGGAGAAGGACTACCGGACACTTATCTGCCTGGCAGAGTGGCTGTTAAAGGAGGATAAACTGGATGTGGTGGAGTGCCGGAAACAGGACGGCACCTTAATCGCCGGAGCACTGATGGTGAAAGATGTGAATAACTGCCGCTTCTGGTTTTCCGGCCGCGACAACACCGAATCGGAATGCAAACCCATGTTTTACCTCATTAATGAGTATTTGAAACATATTGCTGGAAAACCCGGCGTGTTTGACTTTAACGGCTCAATGAACGAGAATGTAGCCCGCATGTATAAAGGATTTGGAGGAAAAGCTTACGGTTTTCCCCTCTACCGGCATTCGCATCCCGCTATAAAACACCTGCTTGCCTTGCCCCGAAAAATAAAGCTTTAGAAGGTAACCGAGCGGATTTCATCGTCCACCACTTCCAAAAACTGCATATTTATATTCTCATATCCTCCGTCTTCCACTTGATCAAAGCTGATTGGACAAGCAATAGGCGTGATTTTCGCCCGGTCAATATCCCCATCATTCAACAACATCTCCACAAAAAAACGGGTGATATCGTACCCTTGGTACGCGAAGTTGTCTAACGATGGAATGCTCTTATAGGCACTCTTGTATTTCTGTTCAAACACTTGTGTTTCAGGGTCTTGCTCGTCAACAAAATAGTTGGAGAAAAAATGGATGTTCAGCTTGGAGTAATATTCCACATCATAGGCAGGCGCCTGCAACCAGGCCTCCGGCACCACTAACATGAGGTCGGTGTTTTTCGCCTTATAGAGCAAATCACGGGAAAGGACCAGCATTTTTGCCGCATTGTGGCAAAAGGTTATCACAATATTTTTCCCTTGCGGCATCATTTCATTAAGAAGACCCTGTTGCGTTTTAACTGATTTGAAAGCGATTTTGTGTTCTTTAAAATATTGTGTATAAACCTGTTGCTCAGCATTTCGAACGGAGGAATCCTCATATATGATGATTTTATGTTGGGGATATTGGTCGGCAACATAACACACCATGGCAGGGCGCAGTTCCATGGAAGGAACCAGTTTGTAAACATATGGATTGTGATCCAAAATACTGGTCAGGTTGGTAAACGGATTCACGATGGGAATTTGGTATCGTTTCGCATATTCGGCGGCTATGGTAAAAGGTTTGCTGAAAAACGGCCCGACAATCAAATCAACCTCATCCATTAAGGTTTTGTCTTCCATTATGTTACGCAATTGGTCGAGGTTCTCGGTCACATCGCGCACGATAACATGCAACGACGCGTTTTTCTCTTCATACTCTTCCAGAGCAATTTGGGCACCGTTCCAAAAACCCATCAGCAGAAAAGAGTTGATGCCATTGATGTCACGGCTGCTTCGCACTGATGTTAATTCCGAACCTGTATAATCCTGTGTATGAAACGGAATCAGAAACAATACCGTCTTTTCGGTTTTCCCCTGTTGGGCCGACAACGGAATCAACAGCAGTATCAAAACGAAAGAAAAAAGAATTCTTTTTATCATAACAAACTAATTATCATTCAATTTAATAAAAATAAACAGCATCGTGGTGAAAGCCCACAACGACGAACCACCGTAACTCAAAAACGGCAAAGGAATTCCGATGATGGGCACCAATCCAATAGTCATACCGATATTCACAAAAAAGTGCACGGCAATAATACCGGATATTCCATAGCCATAATATCGCACAAAGGGTATTCGGCTCTTCTCCGACAAGGATAATATTCGGTATATCAGGGCTAAATAGAGTCCGAACACCACTAATGTGCCTACAAAGCCCCACTCCTCCCCTATTGCGCAGAAGATGAAGTCGGTGCTCTGTTCGGGCACAAACTTGAGTTTCGTTTGGGTTCCTTTCAAATAACCTTTTCCGAAAAAGCCGCCGGACCCGATAGCTATCTTGGACTGGTTCAAATTGAAATCAGCACCTTTGGGATCGGAGGTTTGCCCCAATATGGTCGCCACCCTTATTTTCTGGTGTGGCTCCAAAACATTCTCATACAACAAGTTAACAGAAAAAACGAAGACAATGCTGATAATGAATACGATCACATCACGGCGCATCAGTTTTTTCTGGGTACGGTCTTTGATCATAAAACCGATAAACACTGCGGTAAGCAAGGCAATGGCATATAATTCGTTGAATTTCAGGGTGAAAACCGCCAAAAATGCGGCAATAAACACTAATATCAGCAAACTGCCGCTCAACCCTTCACGATAGAAGAGTATAATAAAAGAAGCGAAAACCAAGGCCGAACCCGCATCGTGCTGCAACATGATAATCATGACCGGCAACAGGATTATTCCACCTACAATCAACCACACATAACGCTTTTCTGTACTGGTTTTCCCTTCGTTGAAAAACTTCGCCAGGGCCAGTGCGGTGGCCACTTTCATGAACTCCGTGGGTTGGATACTGAATTCGCCAATCTTAATCCATGCCTTCGCACCCGAAATTTCAGTACCTATTAACAATACCAAGACCATCAAAAAGAGGCAGATGATGTAGAAATGATAAGCATAGTGTTGTATTAATTGTTTGTCAATCAACAATATAACAATAGCGATCAAAAAGGAAGACCCTATCCATATCAATTGTTTGCAATATGGTTTGGAAATATCAAAAATGGCATTTGTACCATCCGGAATATAGCATGTTGAATATATCGTAATCCACCCAATAAAAACCAAAAGGAGGTAGTAGATGATCAAACGAGCATCAAATCCTTTGGTGTTTTTTCTGTTCAGGTCGTTATACATTTCTTCTAATTATCTGAAAGACAATTCTTTCATTCTATTTTCCAAATCGGTTCGTTTCACTTCTCCCTTCAAATATTTTTCGGCCATCAAACTGGCGATGGGACATGCCACCGAAGCACCGAAACCGCCATTCTCCACCAGGCAGAAAATGACAATCTGCGGATCGTCAGCGGGCGCAATCAGGGCAAACACGGAGTGGTCGGCTCCATGCGGGTTCTGTGCTGTTCCCGTTTTGCCTGCCACCGTTATCCCGTCAATCTGCGCTCCCCTACCCGTTCCCGATGTTACTACCAGTTTCATGCCTTCCAACACCGTTTGAAAGTGTTTTGGATCGATTTTGGAGACTATTTTTTCTGAAAACTGTGTGTTTAAGTTGTCTTTTTTCCCAATGGCCTTTACAACATGGGGCTTGATATAATAACCTTTGTTGGCAATAACGGCCAACATATTCGCCATTTGCAAAGGGGTTACAGCGGCTTCACCTTGTCCTATACCCATGGAAACCACCGTGTTACCGTTCCAGCTCTTATTATATTTCTTGTCGAAATACTCAGCCGTTGGAATGCTACCCTTCAACTCGTAGGGCAAGTCTGTCTCATATTTCTGGGCAAAACCCATGGAATGCATGTAGTCGAGCCAGGCGGTATAGGCGTCTTGCACATTCTTGTATTTGCGGCGGTTAGACAGAATATTGTAGTAGGCGCGACAGAAATAGGAGTTGCAAGATCGCTGGATGGCGCTATAGATGTTGAGGCCGCCGCAATTGTGACAGTGAACCACATGGTTGCCGATATGGTAACCGCCGCCCGAGCAACTGTAAATGGTGGAAGGCGTTACTATGCCCTCCTGGAGCGCTATGAGTCCATTGGCCAATTTGAAGGTGGAACCCGGCGGATAACTGGCCATGAGCGCACGGTTGAACAGCGGTTTCTTCGGATCTTCGAGCAACATGGCATAGTTTTTCGGGCGCGCCGTTCCCACCAACAGATTCGGGTCGTAGGTGGGCGACGAAATCAGACACAAAATCTCACCAGTTTTAGGTTCGATGGCCACAATACTTCCGCGTTTGTGCGCCATCAGTTCTTCGCCATACCGTTGCAATTGCAAATCCAACGTGCTCCAGATGGAGGTTCCGGGCACTGCCACCACATCTTCCGCACCGTTCTCATAACGGCCCACCTCACGGTTGTGCACATCCACCAGAACCACACGACGCCCCTTCTCACCGCGCAACACACTTTCATACGCTTTCTCGATACCGCTTTTCCCTATATAATCGCCCATCTGATAATAATTGTCGTTCTCCATATCCTGCTCGTTCACCTCACTCACATAACCCAAAATGTGGGCGGCAATAGGGTTTGGATAAGAGCGCAATGTACGGTTCTGGACGAAAAATCCGGGAAATTCATACATCTTCTCTTGCAAAAAGCCATAATCCTCTTTGGAAATCTGCTGCTCGAAAATGGAAGGCAGTATATAAGAATATTTTTTCGCTTTTTCTATTTTCTTGCGCACATCCTCTTTGGTAATGTCCAGCACCCTGCAAAGTTCCATGGTGTCAAATTCACGCAACTCATTGGGAACCACCATGATATCATAGGCGGCATCGTTATAGACCAGAAGCGAGTCGTTGCGATCGTAAATCAGTCCGCGGGCCGGGTGCTCCGTAATATAACGCAATGCGTTCTGATTGGCCTTCACTTTGTAGGTCTTGTTCAAAACCTGCAAATTAAAAAGGCGTATCAGATAGACCAAGGCCAATACGGCTAAAATGGCCAATACCACGAAATAACGCTTCCTGTCTTGCACGCTCGGCTATTTGCTTCTTTTTATTAAACTGTTGATCAATTCATTAAGTTGTTGTTTGCGCGTTTCATCCACCTTTACTTTTCTCAAATCCTCCATCGCAAGGTTCGAGTAATACTGCACTTGCTCCTCTGTGTGTTCTTTGATATGCAACATATCGTAAATATCGCGCACGGTTTTGTATTTTTTCTCAAAATCCACTGTCGGTGACGCAAACTCCTCCACCAACACTTGTTTTTGCTCGGGATTTGCCCACTCCAGCGCTTTCAAATAAAGATATGTTTTCTTGTTGTCCCGAATATCGCCGCCGATGGTCTTGCCAAATGCTGGCGAAGTGGCATACACATCCAACAAGTCATCCGCCAGTTGGAACGCCAAACCCAAATGAATACCCAAATCGTAGAGCGCTTGTTGGGTGGGTTCGTCGGCGGACATCAAGATAGAACCGGCCTTAAGGCAACCTGCGAACATGACGGCGGTTTTCTTCCGGATCATCATAATATATTCGTCTATCCCGACTTTCTGTTGGGTTTCAAAGTCCATATCATACTGCTGCCCTTCGCAAATTTCCAAAGAAGTTTGGGAGAAAATCTTGGCGATATCCAAAATAATCTGGTTGTCGCAGTTCAGTTTGAGCAGCTGCTGGAAGGCCATAATGGCAAGGGCGTCTCCGGAAAGAATGGCGATGTTGCTGTTCCATTTTTTATAGACCGTTTCCTTGCCGCGGCGGATCGGCGCCTCATCCATAATATCGTCGTGAATAAGTGTGAAATTGTGCAGCATTTCAAACGCCAGCGCTATTTTGCGGGCATCTTCCGCACTGCCGCCGAACATTTCCACCGACATGTGAACAAGTTGCGGCCGCAACCGCTTGCCGGGTTGCAGCAAAATGTAGGAAATGGGGTCGTATAAAGTGGTTGGCTCTTTTCCTTTTAAAATATCTTCAAAATCCTGCTCAAAAGTGTTCATAAAAAGTGTCTATAAATTTGCAAAAATACAATAATATTGTAATATCCGGCTATTTTTTCAAAGCCGTGTCCGGTTCGCCGATTTTCAGAAAAGGGTTTTCCAATTTCATATAAAGTGTTCTATACGAATCTTTGGAACGGACAGGAAGGTTCAGAGTATAGGATTTCCCCTCCGAAACGAAAAGTTTGGAGTTTTTAATCCATGGGTTCAGGTCGCGGATTTCCTTATAGGTAACTCCTTGTTTTTTAGCATATTCCGCCAAATCAGGAATCGTTGCGGTCACCTTCACCTGGCGGCATTCCACCGGCTGGTACATTTCGGCGGGACAGATTTCCACACCATACAATTGCGGGTCTTCAAACATGAGTTTGAAAGCCAAAATGCGATACAGGTAACGGGAAGTTTCGCTGTTGAGCCACAAATCCCAGTAACTGTTCTCGCCTTGATGCTCAATGGCTTTTTGCAAACCGCCCTCTCCCCTATTGTACGCCGCCGCTGCCAGCGTCCAACTTCCGAACTGGTTCTTGCAACTTTTCAGATATTTGCAAGCGGCACGGGTCGCCTTCTCTAAATTGCAGCGCTCGTCCACATCTTCGCTGACCACCAACCCATACTTGCGTGCGGTGGCGGCAATGAACTGCCAGTAACCGCCCGCCCCTGCCGGCGAGGTCACATTCTCCAGTCCGCTCTCCGCCACACAAAGGTATTTGAAATCCTCCGGAACACCCTCTTCTTTCAAAATCTTTTCAACAACAGGAAAAATACGGGATGATAACTTGAAGATTCTCAATGTTTTAGAGTGCTGGTAACAATTGATGATCAACTCTTTGTCCAATCCCTCATGCACCCAATAGACATCCAAAGGCACTTTCTCGCCCGCAAATTCCATCCGATCCGGAATATATGGAGAGGTTATTTTATTGGCATAATAATTGGGTTTTTTCTCCTTTTCGCGCGCCATTGGCGACAATGCAAAAGAAATCGTCGCCAACAACAACACAGAAAGTACTATTATCGTAATAATCGCTGTATTTTTTTTCATTTTATTTAAAAAATTTACCATTTACTCCTCATACTCCATTTATACCCATTTTCCTCATGCACTAACTCCTCCCTTTATACCCTTTTTCCCCTTGTATCTAAAAAAAAGGACACCCTTTCAGATGTCCTTTTTGTAGTATTCTTGAAAAACTTATGCTTCCTTGATATTGGGTTCTTCCAATCCAAGGTGTTGTTTCTTGTCAACTGCCTTCAAAATGATACCGAGAATGAGAGCGGCAACGCCCAAGCAAGCCAGCATCACCAAAGGCCAAGTATAATTGTAAGAAACAGCGGCTGTTTCTGCATCGATGAGACCAGCGTTCATATCCGCGATCACATCCGTATTGGTCTTGTCCAAAACCTTGCCAATGAGCAACGGGAAGAGCCACAAACCTATATTCTGGATCCAGAAAATAAGGGCGTAGGCGGAACCGATGATCTTCTCATCCACCAGTTTCGGGACGCTGGGCCACAAAGCAGCAGGCACCAGGGAGAAAGAGGCGCCGAGCACCAGAATGGTGATGTAAGC
>DGGS01000179.1:514-18013 GCA_002392325.1 Bacteroidales bacterium UBA3868 | reverse complement strand
TGCTCCTGAAGGTTGTGGCCTTCGCCCGGAATGTAGGCGTTCACCTCTTTTCCGTTGGTCATTCTAACTCTCGCCACCTTACGCATGGCTGAATTCGGTTTTTTCGGGGTTGTGGTGTAAACCCTCAAACAAACACCGCGTCTTTGCGGACAGGCATCCAATGCCCTTGACTTACTCTGAGAAGTCAGTCTTTTTCTTCCTTTTCTTACTAATTGTTGAATTGTAGGCATACAATTTGATTTGTTAAACTTTTAATTTATAATGTTAAAGTCCCTATTTTTTGGGGGTGCAAAAATACACTTTTTTCTATATCATTCAGTTACCCAGATTTTTTTTTATTTCAGACATGAAAAAAGCCGCTCGAAAGCGGCTCCTTTTTATGTCAGTTTAGCGTTTCTTTTTCCCGGGGTTTACAGAAGTGGGGTCAACAGCGGCTTTCTTCTTCTCGGCCTCAACCTGTTTCTTGGACACCAGCGAGCGTTTGTATTTCTCATCGATGTTGTAGAAATCCTGAATGTGTCTTGGCGTCAGCATGGATTTGAGTTTCTTGTAGAAGGATGCCTCCAAGTTGAGAATGTTCTTGCGGAGTTCGAATTTCTGGTCCTGAAGGTAGGTGAGTTGCTTGTCGGAAAGCTTTGCGATGATCTCTTTGTTCTTGCCGGGCTCGTTCAGACGGATGCCCTGCTTGGCCAAATTCTGTTTGTAGGTTTCGTGCAGTTTGATTTCGTTACGAAGGAATTGGTCGTATGCAGACCAAAATGTCTTGCCCTCCTGGGTGGTGAGTTTCAAGTTGATGCGCATGTTCTCTATGCGTTCCTTTCTCATCTTCTCAGTGTCAACTTTGTTCTGTGCCTGAGCGATGAATAAACCGACTGCAACAAGGCAGATTGTGAAAAATAAGCGTTTCATAATATCTTACATTTAACTTTTTAGTAATACAAATAATCCATTTGGGCCAGTTCGGCGCTGTAATAGTCCACCATCTGTTCTTCAAGTTGCTCCGTCTGGACGCTGATCATCCTCATCTGCTCTTTCTCTTTCTCGTTGTTTTGCATGTAGCGCACAATGGTGATGCTGCAGATGACGAGGGCCATAACGGCGGCGATGGAGGTGAGCCAAATGTTGCGCCGTTTTGCATTCTCCTTGCGGATGGAGTACATGACCTGTTTCGGGAACTCGTCGAAGTAGCCGTCTGGAACTTGGTAATGCTCTTCTTTTGTTATGTTATCTAAATCAATCATAGTAATGTGAAAAAAACAAAAAGTAGGACTATGATAAAACTAAAAGGTTAAACGCTCGGTTAAATTTTTTTTGATTTTTTCTGCGGCGAAGTGGTAGGACGCCTTCAACGCGCTCTCGGAGGTGTCGAAAATTTTGGACATTTCGGCGTAGGGAGTCTCATCGTAATAGCGCATGGTGAACACGGCGCGTTGCTTCGGAGGCAGTTTAAGTATTTCTTCCTGAAGGAGTTGCTGCACCTCGTTGGGCGAAATGAAGTTCGTCTCCGGCTGGCTTACCACCAGGAAGTCCGTGTAACTGTCGTCAGACAAGTTCAGCAGTTTCTTTTTCTTTTCCACGAATGTTAGTGACTCGTTGACGGTGATTTTCGTGATCCAGGTTTTCAGGCTGGAATCGCCGCGGAATCGGTCAAGGTTACGCCAGATTTTGATAAACACATTTTGGGCCACGTCGTTGGCGTCGTCGTGCAGCGACACGATGCGGCGGGCGTTGTAATAGACGAGACGCTGGTATTTCTTCATCAGCAGCTCGAAACCCTGTTCTTTGGTCTTGGCGTTGGCGAACAGCGAAAGGATGAATTCGTCAGTTGCTTCGGGCATAGTGGTGTTTATTTGCGCGCGATGGCCTGCTTGCAGGCATCCACGATGTGTTCTGTGTCTAATCCGTAAAGCGTCATCAGTTCGTCGGGTTTGCCACTCTCGCCAAACTTGTCATCTACGGCAACCATCTCGATGGGGACGGGCAGCTTACGGGCGGCCAACTGGCAGATGGCATCGCCCAAACCGCCGTTGCGCAAGTGCTCTTCCGCGGTAACAGCGCATTTGGTCTTGGATAAACTGGCGATGACCGCTTGCTCGTCCAACGGTTTGATGGTGGTGATGTCGATGACCTCTACCGAGAACCCCTGCTCTTCAAGAATATAAGATGCTTGCAGGGCAGGATATACCAGATGGCCCGTGGCGAAGATGGTCACATCGTGGCCTTCATTCATGGTGATGGCCTTGCCGATGACGAACGGCTGGTCGGCGGGCGTGAAGTTCGGGACGGCGGGACGGCCGAAACGGATGTAAACCGGACCTTCGTATTCCGCTGCGGCAATGGTGGCCATCTTGGTCTGGTTGTAGTCGCACGGACTCAGCACCACCATGTTCGGAAGCATGCGCATGAGCCCAAGGTCCTCCATCATTTCGTGCGTGGCACCGTCCTCACCTACGGTGAGTCCGGAGTGCGAGGCGCAAATTTTCACGTTCAGGTTGGAATAAGCCACCGTCATGCGGATCTGGTCGTAAACACGACCGCTGATGAATCCCGCGAATGCGCTGGCAAACGGTACTTTGCCGCTCAGCGCGAGACCGGCGGAAATGCCGATCATGTTGGCCTCGGCAATGCCGACTTGGATAAAGCGTTCCGGATAGGCGGCCTTGAAATCACCCATCTTCACACTGCCCGTGACATCAGCGGTCAGAGCGAACACATTGGGGTTGTTCTTGCCGGCTTCCACTAACCCTGCCCCAAAACCGGAGCGGGTGTCTTTCATTTCTTCACTGTAGATTTTTTCCATTTCGTAAAAATTTTGCCCTGCAAAAATACGAAAATTGATTATTATTAGTTATAAAAAAATCCTTTTATTTACAGAATGAAATTTCGGAATGCCCGTCTGATACTCCTGGCATTGTGTATGTCGCTTGTTTACAGTGCGTTTGGTCAGAGTTTTGACCATATGCGCGTGGGCAGTTGCACACTGCAGTCGGCACGCATCAAACTGGATTCCCTCTCCATCCGGCCGGGCACCTTCCACATAAACGGAGTGGATACCACCCAATACCGATTGGATTACATTACCGCAACGCTGTATCTTGTTGACTCATCGTTACTTGACAAGACCGTTTCATACCAGTATCAGGTTTTTGATCTGGATTTCACCAAACCGGTGTCACACCGATCGACCTCGCTGATAGAACCTTCTCCAAGAAACTTCCAACCGCTGGTCACGCCGCTCAGCACCTTCTTGGACTTTCAAAGCGATGAACTGATTACCAGCGGCTTTGTGTCCCGAGGTGTCACAATTGGAAACAACCAGGATCTTGCCCTCAACTCGGCTCTGAACCTGCAGTTATCCGGAAAACTGTCGGAAGATGTTGAAATTCAAGCCACGATTTCAGATAAGAATGTTCCCATACAGCCCGAAGGTAATACAGAGTATTTGTCGAATATCAATAGTATATTTATAACATTATATATTAAAAAGAAACTGCGCATTGATGCGGGTGATATTGCCACGGTTTCTCCTGTAGATCCGTTTTTAAAAGCCAATCGTAATCTTCTCGGCATGAATTTGAATTTGAAACTGTCAGAACCGAAATTCAAATCGCAGCATTCTGTTGGAGGTGGCGTGGCAAAGGGCCTTTATGTGCGTCAGAATATTATGGTGCAGAACGGAATGCAGGGACCATATCGCCTGTATGGCGCCAATAATGAACCTAATATTGTCGTCGTGGCGGGTTCTGAGCGGGTATATGTGGATGGTGTGCTGATGACTCGCGGGCAGGAGAACGATTATGTGATTGACTATAATACGGCTGAGATAACCTTTACACCAGCCATGCTTATAACCGCAGAAAAGCGTGTTATGGTGGAGTTTGAGTGCACCGACAGACATTATTCCCGATATAATCTGTTCACATTCAACGAAATGGAAGTTGGTCAAAAGCGACCTGTCAAGATTAAAGTGAACTTTTTTCAGGAACAGGATTTGAAAAACCAATCCATCCAACCCGAATTGACCGACCGGCATAAACTCTTTTTGGCCGAACTTGGCGATGCCGAATCCTTTGCCTATTTTCAGAATGCCGATTCCACCACCTACGCTGCCGATCGTGTGCTTTATTGCAAGAAGGATACAGTGGTCGATGGGATGGGTTATACCATATATGTTTATTCCACGAATGATTCTGTTCAGTTGTACAGTGTGGGGTTCACTTACATGGGAACCAACAAAGGATCCTACAAATTGTTGAGCAGTACCGCGAACGGTAGGGTGTTCGGCTGGGTGGCACCGGTGGATGGTGTCCCGCAGGGCGATTACGACCCCGTCCAATTGCTCGCGACCCCGAAGTTGTTGCAGATGGCGACGGTTTCCGCCGAATATCATTTCAAACCGAAATCGTTCATCCAAACCGAATTGGCGTTGTCGAATTATGACAGGAACACCTTTTCCCGACAAGACGATCGTGATAATGTCGGTTTTGCCTATTTCCTGAATCTGGGTCATGCACAGAATCTGAAATCCAAGAATGCGGACACGGCTTTGTGGCAGCTGAGCACCGCTTTGCAGTGGCAGTTTCTTCATCGGAATTTTCATGCGGTGGAGAGTTTTCGCGAGGTGGAGTTCGCACGAAACTACAATCTGGATCAGGATTATTCGGACACGAGGTCGGAACAAATGCTGCAGGCGATGGTGTCGCTGTCCAATCCTCAAGTGGGCACGAACCGATATACATTTAACTGGTTCTCACGCATAGGTGCCTTGAACGCCTGGCGCAATGAGCTGTGGCTGCAAAACGGGTGGCGCCGGTGGGTGTCGCATACCCGAACTTCCTGGCTCTATTCTGCGGATAGCGTCCAAACCAGTTCGTTTGTATCTTCCGATAATAAAATCGCTTATCGCTTTGAGAAAGTGGAGATGGGTGTTACGAACCTTCTGGAACACAATATATTCCGTACGGCTGTCTCGCACTCGATGCGCTTGAACAGTTATGCCTTTAACGAAGCGGTTGCATATTTGAAAAACAGTGATACTTCTATATATAAATACAATATTTTTTACAAAAACCGAGTGGAGTTCACTCCGCAGATGGAGCAGTTGCACCAACATCTGCTTGTGCATGAGGCAAATGCGTCCTTTTCTTTTGAAAAGATCAAGAACCAGAGTTTCACGGTTCGGGGCACTTACCGTAACCAGCAACTTCAAGACAGCATTGGAAAATCTCATGCGGAGCATTATTTTGTGGGCAATGTGGGCTATTCCGGCCGGTTTTGCAAAAACGCTATCATCCTGAGCACCTATTATGAGATGGGGAGCGGAATGGAAATGAAGAAAAACTACACCTATATCAAGGTGGCGGCAGGGCAGGGCACCTATGTTTGGAGGGATTATAATGGTAATGGTATTGAGGAGATTGACGAGTTTGAGGTGGCCGCTTTCCAAGATGAGGCAGAGTATGTGAAAGTATGGCTTACGGGCACCGATTATGTCAACACATACAACACGCAATTGGCGCAGACCATCCAATTGCGCCCTGCGTCGGTTTGGCGAAACAGCCAGGGAATCAAGCGGTTTCTGGCACGATTTGCCAACATTACGATGCTGAGATCCCAGGTGAAGCAGTCGGTCATGGCATTCAATCCGTTCCCGCTGCATCTTGAGGATACGAATCTGGTGAGCCGCAATTTGACACTGAATAACACCTTTTCATTCAACAACAGCGCATCCAAGTTCGCTTTTGATTTTATTGTCCAGGAAGTTCGGAACAAAAACCTGCTCTATTATGGCAGTGAGTATAATTCATCAAGTTTGCAGCAGATTGTGCTGAAAAGCACGCCGCATAAAAGTGTTTATATGCAGGTTAACTATGCCCACCAGAATCTGCGCAACACTTCCGAGATGTTGCTTTCCCGCTGTTATGAGATTCTGCAGCACAGTTGCGGGGCGGATGTGCAACTGCAGTTCAAGAACGCCTATTTCACTTCCCTCAATTATAGTTTTTCCGCCAAGCGAAACACACAAGGGGTCGAGCGCGCTCAGATGCATGATGTGAAGGGAATATTCAGTTACAAGATGCTGAAGAGGGGAGTGCTCTCCGCCAACCTGCAATATGTGCAAGTCCGAGGCGAAGTGCCGGAGAATAATGCGGTTGCCTATACGATGCTCAATGGTCTTTCGGTGGGCGGAAATGTGTTGTGGGGTGCCGACTGCCAGATATCGGTCACCGACTTCCTGCAGGTTTCCTTGCAATATGTGGGCCGCAAATCCGAGCATCACAAACCGGTGCACACCGGTTCCCTGTCCCTAAAAGCGCATTTTTAATTTTTCTGTTTTCATTGATAATATAAATATCTGATAATTAATTGTTTAAAATTGAAATTGTGCGTATTGAATTTTTTTGGAATAAAAAAAATGAAAACATAAAAAATAATTAGTATTTTTGTCGCTTGAAAAAGAATAATGTTTACTGCAATATGTAACTTATTTCAAAAAATGAGGTATAAGAAGAATTACGAATCCCGAAAGGTGAACTGGGAAATAAGTTAAAGTATTGAGTAACAGATAGTTGTTAACTGCAATCACTAATTATGAATAAAGGAGCACAGATAAGAAGAATTGCGATTTTTTTATTCGTCGCTGTTTTTGCACAGGGTGTATGCCATGCGCAAGATGATGTTCAGTTCACCTTATTTCCATGGGCGTCGTCCTATTATAATGCTGGAGCTATAGGTGAGCAGAATAACACATTGTGCTTTACGGGTATCTACAACAACAAGTATTTGGGATGGAATGATGTGTATATGCAGGGCGACTCTCTGATGAAGGATAAAACCGCCCCTCAGGATATCTATTTCAGCTTGGAGAGTTATTTGAAAAAACTGCATGGTTCTCTGGGTGTTACATTTGTGAATGATATTATTGGTTTTTACAACAATATAGGTATTAAATTGGGTTATTCGTACAAATTGCGCGTGGGTCCCGGACATCTGGGAATTGGCGCGCAGATTTCGTTGTACAACCAGAAACTCAAGGATTCACCCAGTTGGCGTCCCATTCAGACTGGTGACCCGGTTTTGGACAATCTTGGGGAATCCACAATGGATTTGGATTTCAGTTTGGGTTTGCAGTACAAGTGTGACCAATGGTATGCCGGAATAGGTGTCACACAGCTGGCAAGCGCATTTGACAAGAACCGGGTGTTGCGTTTGGCTGGTGACAAGGAGTATATCTCCCGTAACCCTCAGATGTATTTCCATGGCGGTTATGACTGGATAGTTCCCGCAAATCCGAATTGGGAGTTGATCCCCCACGCAATGGTTAAGACTGATTTCAAAACATACCAGATCGATGTCATGGCGCTGGTGCGTTATAATGGTATTTTATGGGGAGGTTTGGGTTACCGTTTGAACGATGCTGTGTCGCTGATTTTCGGTACCCGCCCGTTCCACAATTCATCAAATATCTATCTGAAAGGTTTGGAGGCGGCTGTGTCCTACGGCATTACGGCTAACAGTTTGGCTTATAGGGCAAACCGCAGTTTCGGTGATGTGGAGGTGATGATCCGTTATTGCTTTGATATCTACAAACCGGAAGTGTTCTCCGGATACGGATCAACAAGAAATATTTATAAAAATCAATACTAAAAAAATAAAATCAGACATTTTATCGTTAGGAAAAATATAAATCACATAAAAATGAAAAGGCTTATAATTATGCTTGCAGTGGCGATGATGGTTCTCACGTCCTGCTCCAATGGAGGCGACGGCCAGTTGGTCGGCGTCAAAGACCGTCCGACTTTCTCTGACCTTGAGCCGTACGGTATGGTTTATATCCCCACGGGCCATTACGTGATGGGCGGTGGCGACCAGGACGTGCCGTTCGCCATGACCCAACAGTCCAAGAATGTGACGATTGCCGCATTCTGGATGGATGAGACCGAAATCACCAACAACGAGTACCGCCAGTTTGTGTACTGGGTGCGCGACTCCCTTGCGCATGTGCTTTTGGGTGACGCCGAAATCGACGACGCTGAAAAGTATGGCCATTACCTGAAATACACGAAGGGTGAGAACGAGGGTGAAATCATTGAGCCCAAACTGATCAACTGGAAAGAGGAAATCCCATGGGATTCCGACAATGAGGAGGTTCAGGCCGCTCTCAGCCCGTTGTACAACAAGGTGAACACCCGTTTCTACCACTTCCGTCCCAACTCGACGAATGTGTCGATGTACAACTACGAGTATTGGTGGTATGACTATCGCAATTACCGCGATCCGAAGAACCCGGATGATTTCGGCGCTTCTACGAAGGAATTCGATAAGGAAGGTAATGACTACGGTGGTTTGTACGCCAATCGTCCCAGCAGTATGGGCAACGGCTACCAGCGTTTCATCAAGCACGATGTTGTGAATATCTATCCCGACACATTGTGCTGGGCGCACGATTTCGTGTATTCCTATAACGAGCCGATGATTCTGAACTATTTCTCAAATCCGCAATACGACAACTACCCGGTCGTGGGCGTGAGCTGGAAGCAGGCCAAGGCCTTTTCACACTGGAGAACCCAACTCCGCATGTCCTGGCTTTCAGACAAAGAGTATGCCAATGAGCAAGAATTCCGTCTGCCTTCTGAGGCAGAGTGGGAATGGGCCGCAAGAGGCGGAAATTCTCTTACCTCATATCCTTGGGGTGGTCCTTACACAACCAACAGCAATGGCTGTTTCTTGAGCAACTTCAAACCTCAAAGAGGTAACTATATCGCTGATGACAATTTCTACCCCAGCATTGTGGCGCACTACTATCCCAACGATTGGGGCTTGTTTGACATGAGCGGCAATGTGGCGGAATGGTGCGAGGACGCCTTCGACAAGTCAGCCACAAACTTCACCCTTGACATGAACCCGCAATACACCTATTATGCCAAGAAGGATGACTCTCCTGCCAAGAAGAGAAAAGTGATCCGCGGTGGTTCATGGAAGGATGTTAGTTATTACACTACGGTTTACGCCAGAACTTATGAGTATCAGGATACCTGTAAGTCATATGTCGGATTCCGTAATGTACAGTCCTTCATGGGACGCCAGAGAGGTGATAACAACTCCAAAAACGCTTCTCACATTTACTAGAATTTAAATTTAATTATTAATAAACAAAAACATTAACCTAAATTCATTAAAAATGAACGCAATTGACAGATTAGTTAGAACCAATGGTTACAAGAATTTCATGGCCAAGTTGTACGGATGGGGTGCTGCCGTAGTTATTTGTGGTGCTCTGTTTAAGATCCTTCACTGGCCGGGTGCTAACATCATGCTTATGGTGGGTATGTTTACCGAAACCATCATTTTCTTCTTCTCCGCATTTGAACCCCTTCATGTGGAATACAACTGGGCTTTGGTTTATCCTGAACTCGCCATCGCCGATGAGACTGTAGAACCTACCAAGAGAGAGAAGAAAAAATTGGCCGCGCAAGGCGCTACTCCTACCCAACAACTCGACAAGATGTTGGAAGAAGCCAAAATTGGTCCTGAACTTATCGAAAGCTTGGCTACTGGCATGAGAAACTTGAGCGACAATGCCAGAAAACTGGCCGGCGTGTCTGACGCTGCAGTTGCTACCGACGGTTTTGTGGGCAATATGACCAAGGCCGCTGAGTCTGTCCGTAACCTTACTCTGAAATATGACAAGGTGGCTGCCGCTATTGAAACAGATGGCAACGCTTCCACCGCATATGTTGAAAGTTTGAAGAAAGCCACCAACGCTGTCAACCAGTTGACCGCCGCTTACGAGCAGACAACCACCTATAAGGCAGAAATGGATAAACTGACCAACAATATCGCTGCATTGAGCAAGGTATATGGTAATATGTTGGCTGCAATGGGTGTCAACCCTAACAAATAATCTCAATCATTCTTTTTTCACTAATTTTAACTAAAACATTTTAGAAAATGGGTGCAACAAATTGTCCGGAGACCCCGAGACAGAAAATGATTCAGATGATGTATCTGGTTTACACCGCTATGTTGGCGTTGAACGTGTCAGCAGATATTCTGAACGCCTTCGTTGTGGTAGATGATACCTTGCAGACTTCCACGCGTAATGCGACTTCTCAGAACCAAAACGATTATAACTGGTTTGAACAACAAAAACTTCTCCTTGGCGAAGCCAAGATTCACGATGCATATACCAACGCTAAACAACTCCGTAAGGAGACGAATGAGATGGTAAAATACATCGAAAAGCTTAAGAAAGACCTCATCATGTATGTTGACGGTGATACAATGGCAGAAACCAAGACTCCTGATGGCAAGAAAATTATGGCACCCACTACAGTGGCGACCATGAAGGCCAAGGAAAACTTCGACAAACCAACTGATTACATGATCAATAAAGGTCACGCTAAAGAACTTAAACAAAAAATTAAAGCGTTTAAGTCAAATATTCTGAAACTTGCCAAACCTGCTGACCGCGAGCGACTTTCGAAGGCCTTTGGTTTGGATGTTGATGCCAAATTCAAGAAAGACGGTTTCGAGCAGAGTTGGGAGGAACACAATTTCGACCATATCATTGCCGCCGCAGCAGTTACTTTGCTGAACAAGGAGGTTGGTGAGGTTCGCAATGCGGAATCCTTGATGCTCAACTACCTGAAAGCTTCCATCAGCGCCGATGACTTCAAGTTCGACCATGTGGAAGGCCGTGCTATCCCGAAATCCCAGATGGTGTTCTCCGGTGACAGCTACGAGGCAGACATCATCGTGGCTGCTTACGACACCAAATCCACTCCTGAGGTTTATTACAAGATGGGCGCCGATACGCTGACCGAAGCCGGATTGGCTGGTGCCACCAAACTTGAAGGTGAAAACGGTGTCGTGAAACTGAAACTCGGTACCGGTGGCATTGGAGACCAAAGATATGCTGGTTTGATCAAGGTCAAGGCTCCGAATGGTGAAGACAAATACTACGGTTTCGCTGACAAATATACGGTGCTGAAACCTTCCGCTACCATTGCAGCTGACAAGATGAATGTCCTCTATGCGGGTATCGCCAACCCGGTTTCCGTATCCGGTCCGGTTGATCCTGGCAAGTTGAGCATTTCATTCCCTGGTTGTAATGTTTCCAGTTTGGGTGCAGGCAAATACAATGTTTCCGTTCCCGCTAGTATGATTGGCAAAACTGTGAATGCCACAGTATCTGCCAGAGTGGGCGATGGCACCAAGAACATGGGTGCTACCACATTCCGTGTGAAGAAGGTTCCGAACCCGCGCGCCGTGTTGGGTGCTGGTATTCGTGGTGGCAAACACGCCAAGGGCGAGTTGATGGCCAACCCCGTCATCCGTGCCACTATGGGCGAGGACTTTGTCTATGACTTGAAATGGAGCGTAACCTCCTTCCGCGTGATTTTCGTCAGCAAGGGTATGGAAGATCCCGCTATGGCTTGCCAAGGCGGTGCTCTCTCCGAAGCTGTCAAGGCTAAATTGCAGAAAGCTCCGGCCAATACGGTCATCTACTTCACTGATATTAAAGCATCCTCTGAAGCTGGTGCTCGTACATTGGACGAATTTTCTGTTCGTATCCGATAATCAATTAAAAAAATAAATTTATTATGAAAAAGTTTGGTTTATTGTTATTAGGTTTACTTGCCGCCACTTTCGTTTTCGCACAAGATGACGAATACGGTAGCACGATGGACCAACCGGTCCGCAAACCTGCTGAATTTGCATGGGAACAAGTGGATGTGGGCGAATTCTCCGATCCTGTCGCGTATGCTCCCATTCGTCAGGCCGATGTGATGTACTACTACACGGTCTGGAGAACGATCGACTTGCGCGAGAAGGTGAACCACCCGCTCTATTTCCCCTCTGAAACGAAGGGCACTTGGAGAAGTTTGGCTCAAACCATCTTCGATGCCATTGATATGGCAAATCCCGACAAGACCGATGGTGTGCTTCCTGTCTATGCGGATGAGATGTGCACAATGCCCACCTCACGCGAAGACCTTAGGGGCAACCTGTCCGAAATCTCCCAGATTCCTGAAATCGATTTGGAAACAGGCGAGGAAATCGGTATGAAAGAGTTGGTTGTCGAATATGAACCCAAACAGATTATCTCTTATAATGTAAAGGAAATCTGGTATTTCGACAAACAAACTTCCCGATTCTATGTCCAGATTCTGGAAATCGAACCCATCATCGAGCACGAGCGTGCCAGCACCTCATACGATTATGACAGTGAAGGCGGCGAATCGGACGATAATGATGTGAGAGGAACCATGATGAAGAAGAGAGTGGGCTATATCTATTATCCTGAACTCAGACCTTTCCTGGCAAAACAGGAGGTGTTCAATGTGAAGAACAATGCCCAGCGTCTTTCTTTCGATGATTTGATCACATGGAAGCGTGATTTCACGAGTTACATCTACAAAGAAGCTAATGTGTATGATCGTGATATCGCTGATTACATTGCCAATTCACGCGACCAGAGAATTGAGTCGGAACGTATTACTGACCAGTTGCGTACTTTGGAAAGCGACCTCTGGGAATTTTAAGCAAACAAACTTTTTCATAATAAAAAAACATGACGGGCACCAATCGGTGCCCGTTTTTGTTTACCTTTGCAAAAAATCTAAAAACGATGATAGTAGTAACAGGTGCTGCCGGTTTTATAGGCAGCTGTATGGCGGCCAAACTCAATGAGATGGGACATGACGATCTCATCTTGGTGGATGATTTCACCAAGGAAGCCAAACGCCGCAATTGGGAAGGCAAACGGTATATGGACAAAATCCAGCGTGATGATTTTTTCGCCTGGGCGGAAAAAAACATCAGCAAAGTGGATTGTATTATCCATCTTGGCGCGCGTACGGATACCACGGAATTTGATTACAGCGTGTTCGAAACGCTGAATGTGTATTACACTCAGCGTATATGGACGCTGGCCGCGCGTTATGGGATACCCTTGCTCTACGCCTCTTCCGCCGCCACATACGGCGACGGCAGTTTGGGCTATGTGGATGATGAGAAACTGGCCTATGACTTGCAACCCCTGAACCCATACGGCCGTTCCAAAAACGAGATAGACAAATGGATACAGAAGCAGGCGGTCGCCCCTCCATATTGGTACGGTTTCAAATTCTTCAATGTGTATGGTCCCAATGAGTATCATAAGGGACGGATGGCTTCCGTTATTTTCCATTCCTTTAACCAGATCAAAGAAACCGGCATCGTCCGTCTTTTCCGCTCCCATCGGCCGGATTTTGCCGATGGGCAACAATTGCGCGATTTCGTTTATGTGAAAGATGTGGTTCGGGTCCTCTATTGGTTCATGACGCACCATCCTGCCAACGGCATCTATAATTTGGGAACCGGCAATGCCCGTTCCTTCCTCTCTCTGGCCGAATCCACCTTCAAGGCCATGGGCCTGGAACCAGAAATTGAATTCGTGGATATGCCACAAGATATACGCGATAAGTACCAATATTTTACGGAAGCAACGATGCGAAAAATGCGTTCGGTCAACTACAAGCGCGGATTTTATTCGCTTGAAAATGGCGTAAAATCTTATGTGCGTGGTTATTTGATGAAAGACAAAACTTATTAATTTTTTTTTTTTAATTCTTCAATAAAATAAGGGTTTTACATTAAAATTTTGTTATTTTTGTTTCTTGATTGAAGTACGATAAAAATCCTTGATTTTCTAACGATAACCTGATTAATAAAACACTTTATTGCGAATGAAAAATTTTACGGATAAGGAGATACATCAAACGCTAAAAACCGTTTTCGGTTTCGATAAGTTCAAAGGTGACCAGTTGAAAGTTGTGAAAGCGCTGCTGAAGGGGAAGGATTGTTTTGTGATCATGCCCACAGGCGGTGGCAAGTCCATGTGTTACCAGCTTCCTGCCATGATGAAGGAGGGTACCGCTATCATCATCTCCCCGCTGATTGCTTTGATGAAGAACCAAGTGGACGCCATAAGAGGTTTTGGCGCTGACAACGGAATCGCCCATTTCTTGAATTCCTCTCTGACCAAGCAGGAAATCAATGAGGTGAAGCAGGATTTGTTGTCTGGGAAAACCAAATTGCTCTATGTGGCGCCGGAGTCGCTGACCAAAGAGGAAAATGTGCAGTTCTTCCAAGATGTGAACATCTCTTTTTATGCTATTGATGAAGCGCATTGTATCTCCGAATGGGGTCATGACTTCCGTCCGGAGTACCGTCGCATCCGTGCCATTATCGAAAAAATAGGCCAAAAGGTGCCCGTAATAGCCCTGACCGCTACCGCCACGCCGAAGGTCCAAAGTGATATCCAGAAAAATCTGGGAATGGAGAAAGCGGAAGTTTTCATTTCTTCTTTCAACCGCCCCAACCTGTATTATGAGATTCGGGAGAAGACCAAAGATGTGGATAAGGAAGTGGTTAAGTTTATCAAGAACCATCCAGGCAAATCCGGAATCATCTATTGTTTGAGCCGTAAGAAGGTGGAAGAATTGGCTACTTTCCTGCAAGTGAATAAGATCCGTGCCCTGCCGTATCACGCTGGATTGGACTCCAAAACCCGTGTCCAAAACCAGGATGATTTCCTGATGGAAAAAGCCGATGTGATTGTGGCCACGATTGCGTTTGGCATGGGTATCGACAAACCGGATGTGCGCTATGTGATCCACTATGACATGCCCAAGAGTTTGGAGGGTTATTATCAGGAAACTGGTCGCGCCGGCCGTGATGACGGAGAAGGCATCTGTATTGCCTTTTACGATTATAAGGACTTGCACAAGCTGGAGAAATTCTCCACCAAAAAGTCCGTGGCTGAGCAGGAGATCGTCAAGGAACTGCTGGCGGAAACCGCATCTTACGCTGAGTCCACCAGTTGCCGCCGCAAGCACCTGCTGCACTATTTCGGAGAGGATTACGGGGAGGAGAACTGCCATAATTGCGATAACTGCAATCACCCCAAACCGAAAATGAACGCCTCCGACCAGATTCTGCTTGCCCTTGAAGTGATTCAGACAGTGAAACAGCAGTTTAAGGAAGAACAGATTGTGGATATCATCACAGGCAATAAAACGACCTCAATCGTTAAGTTTAAACACAATAAACTCAAACAGTTCGGTGAGGGTTCCGAATACGACGCCAAGTTCTGGTCCAATATCATCCGACTCGCCATCTTCGACAATCTGATAGTCAAGGATGTGGAGAATTACGGGTTGCTGAAAATAACACCCAAAGGTGAGAAATATATGGTGAATCCTTATTCCATTCAGACCATTAAGCCGGTTACGGAAAAGGATGAGGACGAGGATGAGGTGATGGAAAGCAGTGTTGCCGGCAATATGGAAGAGGCGTTCGACACCACGCTTTTCAGTTTGCTGAAAGACCTCAGAAAGAATATCTCCAAAGAGGAGAATATCCCTCCCTTCGTGATTTTCCAAGACCCCTCACTGGAGGATATGTGTATCCAGTATCCGATTACCATCGAGGAGATGACGCATATCGCCGGAGTGGGAGTGGGCAAGGCACAAAAGTACGGCAAACGCTTTATCGAGCTGATCAAGAATTATGTGGAGGAGAACGAGATTGAGCGTCCGCAAGACTTTGTCGTGCGTTCCGTGGTGAAGAAATCCGCCATAAAAGTTTTCATCATCCAAAGCATTGACCGGAAATTGAGTTTTGAGGACATCGCCCGCGCCAAAGGTCTGGATATGAATGAACTTCTGACCGAAATCGAGATGATTGTCTCCTCGGGTACGAAAATTGACATCACCTATTATATCAACGAGGAAATAGAGATTTATCATCAGGAGGAGATTCTGGACTACTTTGCGACCGCCGAATCGGATTCCGTGGAGGATGCGTTGAGGGAATTGGGCGAAGATGAATATACGATGGAAGAAATCCGCATCATGAGAATCAAATATCTCTCTGATGTGGGAAATTAGGAATTATTGAATTATAGTAAAATATGGAAGAAAACAACGAAATGATGAATGAGGCCACCGAAGTGGCTCAAGAGGAAGTGAAACAGGTTGAGACTCCAGAAACATGCAGCATGGAAGCGGAAAAACCTGAATGCGACAAAAAGAAAAAATGCCATTTGGCACATTTGATATTCGATTTGCTGTTGTTGGCGGCGGTTATAACACTCTTTATACTGCATTTTGCTGGTAACAAGCAGAATAAGGTTGCCGCCCCCATTGTCGCGACAGAACAGCAGGGCGATGGTTCGGTGGTGTATGTGAACATTGACACCATCAATGAGAAATACGAGATGGTGAGTTTGCTTACCGACAGTATTGATGCGGAGAAACAGCGCCAGACGGTGCAGTTCCAAAACCGCCAGAAGGCGTTGGAGAACAAACTGGCTAATTACCAGCGAAATATGCAGAGCGGACAACTGACCGCACAGCAGGCCCAGTATGCCGAGGCATCGCTGCAGCAGGAGAGTCAGAAACTTCAAAGTGATTATGCCCAAGCTGTTGAGTCCTTGGAAGCCCGCTATGCTGCTGCGTTGGAGCAGATTGCGGACTCTTTGCGCGAGGCCACCAAACGCGTGAATGCCGGAGTGAACGCCTCATATGTTTTCACCTATGGCAGTGGCAGTCCTATGATTTGCGCAGATCCCTCTCGTGATATCACCAATCAGGTGTTGGAGGAACTTAATAAACCTTTTGCTAAAAAGAAGAAAAAATAAGCAATGGAAGAGAATCTGAACAATATCGAAACCAAGACCTCGCATAAAACCCGCAACATAATCCTTATTATAGTGGGTGTTCTGGTGCTTGCGGCTGTGGCCACACTGGTGGTTTTGGGCATTATGCGCCACAAGGCCCCAAACCAGAATGACCAAACTGCCAAAGAGGACCTGCAAGAACTGCATGTCTTCCCACCCATCGAGTTTGCCGACAGCTTGTATTACAAGAAAACGGTCGTTTCCTATGAGGATGAATCCCCTCGTGATGTGTTCTATTATGAGAAGGATAGTTTAGGGCAACCCACTGATGTCCGTGTGCACGAAACCCACTTTTATGAAGGTGAGAAGAAATACATTGACGGCAATCTGTCTGAGAACCAACGAGATGGTCTGTGGTACGCATACCATAAGAACGGCAATGTGCAAACGATGGCACACTACAAGAACGGTAAGGAAAATGGTCGCTATACCGTGTATCATGAGAATGGAAGCGTTTATTACACAGGTTTTTACGAGGATGGTAAACGGGTAGGCGAGTGGAAGTTCTACGATCAGAATGAGAATCTGGTACGCACAGAGAACTTCGACGAGAAGAAATAATCATTTTTTTCTAAAAACACAAACCTTACGAACTTTACAAACTTTAGAAACTAAAAATAATAATTAACAATCAAAATAAATAGATTTTATGGAATTACCTTTTGCAGAAGCGTGGAAAATCAAAATGGTGGAACCCATTAAGAAATCCACAAGAGAAGAAAGAGAAAAATGGTTGGAAGAAGCTCACCAGAACATTTTCATGTTGAAGA
>DGGS01000179.1:0-473 GCA_002392325.1 Bacteroidales bacterium UBA3868 | reverse complement strand
TTTTCATGTTGAAGAGCGACTATGTGTACATTGACCTTCTGACGGATTCAGGTACGGGAGCTATGAGCGACCGTCAGTGGAGTGCCATGATGATGGGTGATGAAAGTTACGGCGGAGCCCGTTCTTTCTATCACATGAAGGACACCATTACGGAGCTGACCGGTTTCAAGTTCGTCATCCCGACGCACCAGGGCCGCGCCGCTGAGAATGTGCTTTTCAGTTATTTGGTGAAACCGGGCAACATTATCCCGGGTAATGCGCATTTTGACACCACCAAGGGCCATATTGAGAGCCGTAAGGCCTTCGCCATTGATGTTACCGTGGATGAGGCTTACGACACCCAATTGGAAGTGCCGTTCAAGGGCAATGTCAGTTTGGAGAAGCTCGAGAAAGTGCTCCAAGAGAACAAGGGTAATGTTCCGTTCATGGTGCTTACCGTTACCAACAATACGGTGGGTGGACAGCCAGTCAGC